>CAYXLV010000393.1:0-2037 GCA_964465995.1 uncultured Coxiellaceae bacterium
TGACTTTATTTTATTTCAAACATAAAAAATCTATTCACCAAGGTGCCATCACCAAACCCACTAAAAAACCAGCTGCTGCAAAATCGATCAAAGCAACCACCGCTGCAGCCACACAGTTTGATTTTTATACGCTATTACCAAAAATCGAAGTCCCTACCGAAGCCAACCATGCAAACCCAAAACAATTGGTCACAACCGCCAGTGCTTATGTGTTGCAAGTTGCTTCTGTACAAAACCGACAAGATGCCAAACAGTTATCTCAACAACTGCAAACTCAAGGCTTTCGCGCTTTTGTGCAACATTATCAAGCACAAACCAATGATTGGTATCGCGTGATGGTCGGCCCTTACTTTTCAAGTCAACAAGCTGCCAAAATGCAACAACGATTACACCAACATAAGTTCAGCAGCATCCTACTAAGACTCAACCACGCCAAACCACGCGCTTAAACTTAACTTGAAAAATCGATATACTGCCCCCAAATTAGAATCACCTGTATAGAAGGAGAACGTTTTGGAACAGTATCGCGGCACTACGATTTTATCGGTCAGACGCAATGGCAAAGTGGTCATTGGCGGTGATGGCCAAGTTTCTATGGGTAACACCATTCTCAAAGGCAATGCACGTAAAGTACGCCGACTCTATAAAGATAAAGTCCTTGCTGGTTTCGCCGGCGGTACTGCTGATGCGTTTACATTATTCGAACGCTTTGAAGGCAAATTAGAAAAACATTCTGGCAACCTTGTCCGCGCCGCCGTTGAGATGGCAAAAGATTGGCGCACTGATAAAGTATTGCGTCGTTTAGAAGCACTGTTATGTGTTGCTGACAAAGAAGCCTCTTTAATCATTACCGGTAACGGTGACGTTATCGAACCTGAAAATTATTTAATGGCGATTGGCTCAGGCGGGCATTTTGCTCAAGCTGCTGCAAAAGCATTGCTGAATAATACCAAAGTCAATGCGCGTAAAATTGTTGAAAGCAGCCTAAAAATTGCCGCTGATATCTGCGTCTATACCAACGACCACTTCACCATTGAAGAATTAGACAGCGATGTCTAACTCCCCAACCAAAGAGAATTAACCATGCACGAAATATCCATGACCATGACCCCAAAAGAAATCGTTTCTGAATTAGATCGGTTTATTGTTGGCCAAGACGATGCCAAACGCGCAGTTGCAATTGCGCTACGTAATCGCTGGCGTCGTTTGCAATTACCTGAAGAATTGCGGCGCGAAATTACACCGAAAAATATTTTAATGATCGGCCCAACGGGTGTCGGTAAAACGGAAATTGCACGACGTCTTGCCGCATTAGCTGGCGCACCGTTTATTAAAGTTGAAGCAACCAAGTTTACTGAAGTCGGCTATGTCGGTCGCGATGTTGAATCGATTATTCGTGACTTACTCGATATTTCTATCAAAATGACGCGTGAAGAAGCAACAAAAAAAGTTAAAAGCCAAGCGCGTGAAGCGGCTGAAGAACGTGTTTTAGATACATTGATTCCACCACCTCGCGGCGCTTTTAGCGATCAACCTGATGACCAACAAATCACTGTCGACAAAGAATCCGCCACCCGCCAATTATTTCGCAAAAAATTACGCGAAGGTTATTTGGACGATAAAGAAATTGAAGTGGAATTATCTTCCAATGCGGCTGTTGAGATTATGGGACCGCCCGGTATGGAAGAAATGGTTGGTCAGCTGCAAAGCATGATGGAAAACATGTCGAGCTCACGCACCAAAAAACGGCGCCTTAAAGTTAAAGACGCTTTAAAACAACTCGAAGAAGATGAAGCGGCTAAATTGGTGAACGAAGAAGATATTCGTACCAAAGCATTAGAAAATGCCGAACAAAATGGCATTGTGTTTATCGATGAAATCGACAAAATTGTGCGCCGTGCAGATGCACGTGGTGCAGACGTTTCACGCGAAGGTGTGCAACGTGACTTGTTACCCTTAGTCGAAGGCAGCACCGTCTTTACCAAATACGGTATGGTAAAAACTGATCATATTTTATTTATTGCCTCGGGCGCTTTT
>CAYXLV010000394.1:0-2029 GCA_964465995.1 uncultured Coxiellaceae bacterium
GGCGTATAGTGCTGCAAAAGCTGCGGTGCGTGTTTATGGTGATGCCTTAGCGGGTTTGCTAGCGAAAGATGGTGTGACGGTCTCGGTAATTTGTCCGGGTTTTGTGCAAACGCCATTAACGGATCGCAATCCTTATCGCATGCCTTTATTAATGAGCGTTGAAAAAGCGGCACAGATTATGTTGCGCCAATTAGCGCGTAAAAAAGCCTTGATTGCTTTTCCTAAGCGAATGTATTTTTTAGTGAAGTGTTTAGAAATGTTACCAATCACTTGGGTACGGCGCTTGCTTAAAAGTACGATTGATAAATAAGCATCAGTCTAAAACGTTTTCAAGACCATACACGAGTTCGTTAAGTTGCATGACTTTATGACAGGCTAAGACAACGCCAGGCATCATGGCATTACGATCAGTACTGTCATGACGAATGGTGAGTGTTTGGCCAAGACCACCAAACATCACGGCTTGATGCGCAAATAAGCCTGGTAAACGCACGGAGTGAATATGGGTGCCGTGGTAATGTTCACCACGGGCAGCATCTTCAGGTGAGTGGGTTGCGGGTTGAAGGTTTTTGCTTTGGGCAATCATTTCTGCCGTTTTAGCTGCAGTTCCGGAAGGTGCATCAATTTTTTTTTCGTGATGCATTTCAATAATTTCAACATCGGGTACATATTTTGCGGCATCGGCTGCATATTTCATCATCAGGATGGCGCCGATTGCAAAGTTGGGGGCGATAATGCCGCCCAATTTTTTTTGTGCACATTGCTGTTGTAATGTTTCAATTTGCGTAAGCGTCAGCCCAGTGGTGCCGATAACTGGGCGTGCATTGTTGTCAATAATGGTTTGTGAATTTGCAAAGACAACACTTGGAACCGTGAAATCAACGACTACATCGGCGTGATGTTTTTTAATCGCTGCACCTAAATCATCTTCACGGGTTAAGCTTGCCACGAGGTCGCAATCACTATCAGCACGGATAGCATCAACAGTCACTTTACCCATTTTGCCATTGGCACCGTTGACTATGACTTTAATCGACATCGTGGCTCTCCTGGATTATTTTGAAAAATTTTCTGCCGCAAAATCCCAGTTCACCAACTGCCAAAAGTTGCTGACGTACTTACCGCGATCGTTGCGTGTATCAATATAATAAGCGTGTTCCCAAACATCGCAGGTTAATAGTGGTTTTTTGCCATCAGTTAATGGATTATTCGCGTTTAGAGTGTTAACAACTTCTAGCGCACCGTCTTTATTTTTGACTAACCAAGCCCAACCCGAACCAAACTGCGTTAATGCTTTTTCAGTAAATTTTTCTTTAAAGTTATCAATCGAGCCAAATGCTTTTTCCAAAGCGGTTGCTAATTCACCAGTTGGTTCACCGCCACCGTTTGGTGACATACTGTGCCAATAAAAAGTGTGATTCCAAATTTGTGCTGCATTATTAAAAATACCGCCGTTGGCTTTCATAATAATGTCTTCTAAAGACAAGCCTTCAAACTCAGTACCAGGTACTAAAGCATTGAGTTTATTAACGTAGGCTTGGTGATGTTTGCCGTAATGAAACTCCAGGGTTCTTGCGCTGATATGTGGCTCAAGCGCATCTTTTTCATAGGGCAGGTCAGGTAACTTGATGGTCATTGGAACTCCGTCATTTCATTTAAATTTGATTACTAATCATAATGCAATTGTTGCGGTTGCGCAACTTTTGCGTAATCATATGTATAGCAACATCATCTGGATTTTTTACAAATTTCGAGGGGTTCTTTCTGGTGATCCATGTTCTGTTGACGAGCCAGCACCACCGCTTGCTTTTAATCGTCAAAAAATTCACCATGACACCTGACGCACGAGATTGAATCGCTTATGTACGAGTCGCGAGGCAGCAGTAGATTACGGAACTCCCCCGGCGCACTGGCGCTCTACCCTGCCATCCTCCTGCTTTGGCTGTTGACCTCATCCATTGCCCTTGCCCAGTCTATTCCCGGACTCAACGAACCGTCAGACGAGGAGCCGACAGAAACCGTTCAGGAA
>CAYXLV010000395.1:0-2028 GCA_964465995.1 uncultured Coxiellaceae bacterium
GGCTTTAAAAAAGGCTTAGCCGAAGCAGAAAAAAAGGTGAAAGCCAAAGCCAAAGTGCTGGCGACTATCGGTGAAAAATTCGAACAAGAATATAAGAAAAAAATCTTTCCTCATTTAACTCAGAAAAAAACATCTCGCAAGAAAAAGAAATAAAGCAGCAACCCGAGCGCGATCTACAACGCGTTCGGGTTCAACGCGTTTAAAATTTTACAAAACAATACAGTGGTGGCTTCCGCATCATAAATTGCCGAGTGCGCTTGATTGCGATCAAAAGGAATTTTGGCGGCTTTTAAAGCTTTGGCTAAAACTGTTTTCCCATAAGCCAAACCACCCAAAGTCGCCGTATCAAAACACGTAAAGCGATGAAATGGGTTTTGTAATTTACAACGCTTGGCCGCTGCTTGAATAAAACTCAAATCAAAATGCGCATTATGCCCAACCAATATTGCCCGTCGACATTGCTGTTGACGAATAGCTTCATCCGCAAAATTAAATAAATTTGTCAGCGCTTCCATCTCAGATACCGCAAATCGGAAGGGATGAAATGGATCGATACGGTTGACTTCCAGCGCTTTTGGATCGAGATTCGCGCCATCAAAAGGTAATACATGACAGGCAAAGGTTTCACCCGGTGTGCAAACACCGTCTTCATCCATATCGACTAACACCGCAGCAATTTCCAATAATGCATCCGTTCGCGCATTGGCACCGCCGGTTTCAACATCAATCACGATCGGTAAAAAACCGTCAAAGCGAGATTTCATTCGATGGATTTTTTTATTATCACTCATACGTTACTTTTTAATCGTCCAGTTAATGGTATCGCCAGCAAAAAATGGCACCAAGGTTTCACTGCCAAACTGCAGCGTGTCAGCGACTTGCCAGCTTTTCTTTACTAAGGTGATCTTTTGTTGATTAATCGGAAGTTGATAAAAATTAGGGCCATTTATGCTGGCAAATTTTTCAAAATTCGCCAGTGCATTATTCGCAGCAAACACTTCTGCATATAGCTCAATCGCTGCATGTGCCGTATAAATACCGGCACAACCACAGCTCGATTCTTTGCGAGTTTGTACATGCGGTGCACTATCGGTCCCTAGAAAAAATTTCGCACTGCCGCTGGTAGCTGCTTGAATAAGCGCTTGCTGATCATTATGTTTCTTTAAAATCGGTAAACAATAATAATGTGGACGAATACCACCAACCAATAAATGATTGCGGTTTAATAATAAATGATGCGCGGTAATCGTGGCTGCCAAATTATCCGGACCATTTTTCACAAACTCAGCCGCAAATTTTGTCGAAATATGTTCCAACACCACGCGCAATTTTGGAAAATGCTGCAACAAAGGCCGTAACTGTTTTTCCACAAATAAGGCTTCACGATCAAAAATATCGGCCGCGGGATCAATTGATTCACCATGAATCATTAACACTAAATCATTCGCCTGCATTGCTTCAAAAAGTGGATAAATAGTTTCAAGATTGACAACACCCGCGTCGGATAACGTAGTTGCACCCGCTGGGTACAATTTACAACCCTGAATAATTCCAGACGCTTTCGCGTCATCAATCGTCGCTGTGGTCATGGTTTCTGTTAAATAAAGTGTCATTAACGGATTGAAATCATGATTATTAGGAACATGTTGTAAGATGCGTTCTCGATAATTTTTGGCGGCGGAGACAGAAGTAATGGGTTGTTGCAGATTGGGCATTACAATGGCCCGGTGAAATTGTGCGGCAGTGTCATGCACAGTGCGGTTCAAAAAATCACCATCTCGTAAATGACAGTGCCAGTCATCGGGTTGAATGATGCTTATTTGATCCATGACTTGCCTTTATCAATTTTAATGGTGGGTTATTGTAGCAAACTCTATCCAAGTTAGTGTATATTTGCGAACTTATTTCTGCAGCCGTATTGTTTAAAAAGGAGCCATTAGCTTTGAAATTGCGGTATAAAACGAATGTTTTATTATTGGCCATTGTTGCGACGTCAGCATTTGGTGCAAAGCAAGCTCGATTATCCAA
>CAYXLV010000396.1:0-2027 GCA_964465995.1 uncultured Coxiellaceae bacterium
GTATTCACGTCTGGTTACTTTTTACCCTATAAAAATAGTACTTTTTATGCTCAGTTGTATTTTTGTTTTACATTTTCTGTACTAATTATTATCACTTTAATGTCTTTTGAAAAAGTTCTGTAAGAAATGACTTAAATGTAAATTTTTTGCTTCTCATTTTGAAATTGTGTGATAGGATGTCAGTCCATTTTTTAGAGCAAATTGACCTTAGACTGATCAAACCTACTATGCATGCTCTTCCCGCGTTAATCTGATCAACTTGTAAGCAATTTGCTCTAATCGTGCACAGAAGTCTCTTAGTTTGCCATTATTCCGTTCATTAATTATCCACCTAACCCCATGATTTTGAAAAAAAAAAGCTCAAATTGCGCGGGTGGCACTGCATCAAGTCTGGTTCCTTTTTTTACAAGCCATTATTGCCATCAAAATCGATTGTGTTAGCTTAGTAAGTCCCTCTTAGTGGGAATGTGGATGTTAGGATTCACTAACAAGGGAAGTTAGGCATACCGTAAAACGTATGTAGGACAAGGAAGTCCAGATCCACCTAGCATGCATAGTAGGTAGTCTAAGGTCTGTAAAGCAAGGATGCCGAATCGGGCAAGGATGCCCGGATCAGACCTTCAGATTCCCCACCTGATCAAAATTAACAAAGCCATTCCTCAAGCCGTTTGATACCCCAAGCGGCTTTTTTTTATTGTCATTATCAGTGTGTTGAATGCTTGTCACTGCTGCGGCTCTTCGTTAGAATGCCGAATCCTCAAATCACTGGAGAAACGCATGCGCGTACCACTCGTCGCTGGCAACTGGAAAATGAATGGAGACCTTGAGACCTTAGTCGCATTGTCCCAAGCCGTTGCAACTGGAGCGCCTGATCTTGATGGTATTGAGCTTGCTGTTTTTCCACCCTTTGTTTACCTGTCACAAATTGCCCAAGCACTCGCTGGATCAACAGTCGCTTATGGCGCGCAAAATGTCTCTGATCATGCTAACGGTGCGCTGACGGGTGAAATTTCAGCCACGATGTTAAAAGATCTTGGCTGTCATTATGTCTTGGTTGGTCACTCTGAAAGGCGCCATCTTTTTGGCGAAACCAATCAATTAATTGCTGCCAAGTTTAAAGCAGCAATCGACAACGGCATCAAGCCAATTTTATGTGTCGGTGAAACTTTAGAAGAACGCGAAGCCGGCAGAACCTTAGCCATTGTTAAAGAACAATGTGCAGTTATCTTAAATGATCAATTCGAACTGAAACAATTATCCCAAGCAGTGATCGCTTATGAACCGGTTTGGGCGATTGGCACTGGCAAAACTGCACAACCCCAGCAAGCGCAAGATGTGCACGCCGCAATCCGTCAACAGTTGCACGAGTATGATTCTGAACTTGCCTTGCAAATGCGAATCTTATATGGTGGGAGCGTCAAACCGGCCAACGCCGCAGAGCTAATGAAAATGCCTGATATTGACGGTGGTTTGGTAGGCGGCGCCTCCTTAAATGCAAATCAATTTTTAGAGATAGGAAAACAATGCAAGAGTTAATTATTATCGTTCACGTCCTAGCGGCTATTGGAATTGTCGGCTTAGTGCTGTTGCAACATGGTAAAGGCGCGGATGTGGGCGCAGCGTTTGGCAGCGGTTCTGCCAATAGTATGTTAGGCAGCGCGGGTGCCGTTCCTTTTCTAATGAAAATCACTGCGATTTTAGCCGCAATCTTTTTTGCAACCAGCCTAAGCTTAGGTTATCTGGTGACCCAAAAACGAAGTCCTTCATCATTAATGAAACTACCCACCACGAATCCAAGCACGCAACCTTATATACCGGTGACACCAACGGACCAATCCTCCACGCAGTCACCAACAACGAATCAAGCAAACACGCCTGAACCTGAAAACAAAACGCAACCAAAGCAGAGCAATTAAATTAGGGTGAAGAGTAACAATGACTATGCCGGAGTGGTGGAACTGGTAGACACGCAGTCTTGAGGGGGCTGTGGCGAAAGCCGTGTCGGTTCGAGTCCGACCTTCGGCACC
>CAYXLV010000397.1:0-1116 GCA_964465995.1 uncultured Coxiellaceae bacterium
TGCCCGTTATTCCCAGTACAGCTGTCATAGTACACATATGAAAAAATCCACGTGAACAGCGAGATTCTTTTTTTCGATCACAAATTGCTAGTTCACGTATAATAATCCCCAATATGTTAGATCCAACTGAACTCCATCGTTTATCCGAACTTGCCACTGATGCTATTAAACAAGCACAACGCGCAGGCGCTGACCAAGCAGAAGTGGCGCTAAATTTATCCTCTGGTTTTGAAGTCACTGCCCGCGACGGTGACGCTGAACATATCGAGCACCAACAAGACCAAGGTTTTCTGATCACGATTTACCATGACCAACGCACTGGCAGTGCCAGCACCACCGATCTTTCCGCCAAAGCCATTGCTGATACGATTAGTAAAGCTGGCACCATTGCTAAATACGCAGGTCAAGACAGCTACGCAGGTTTAGCAGACGCTGCATTAATGGCAACACATTACCCAGATTTAGAGCTATATCACCATTGGAATATCACCCCAGCCCAAGCCATCGAAAAAGCCATTGAGTGCGAAACCATCGCGCGCGAACAAGACCCATGCATTAAAGCCTCAGAAGGCACAGATATTAGCAGCTACGATAGCGTGCACGTCTATGCTAATTCACACGGTTTTTGTGGTGGTTACCCATTTAGCCGCCACACCATTAATTGCAATGTAGTTGCACAAGCGGCAAACGAAAAACAAAGAGACAATGACTACACGGTAGCGCGTGACCCCAAGGCGCTCCAAGATATTACCCTGGTCGCAAAACACGCTGCCCAAAAAACCCTAAAGCGTCTTGGTGCACGCAAAATTGCCACTCAACAAGCCCCTGTTATTTTTCACGCGCCGGTTGCCAGAAGTTTGTTACGAGCTTTTATCAGCGCAATCAGCGGCGGTAATTTATACCGCCAAAGTTCTTTTTTACTCGACCACTTGCAGCAAAAAATCTTTCCAGAATTTATCCACATCTACCAAGAACCTCATTTAGCAAACAGTCTAGGCGGCGCACCCTTCGACGGCGAAGGCGTAAAAACCAGCGATCGCGACTATGTTAAAGATGGCATCTTAACCAGCTACGTCTTAGGCAGCTATTCCGCACGCAAACTAAACCTGCAAACCA
>CAYXLV010000397.1:1126-2024 GCA_964465995.1 uncultured Coxiellaceae bacterium
CGGCTCAAAAAACCTAGCGGCACTTCTAAAAACCATGCACCAAGGCCTCTTAGTCACTGACCTGATGGGGCAGGGCGTCAGCATCGTCACCGGCGAATACTCCCGCGGCGCTTCTGGCTTCTGGGTTGAAAACGGCGAAATACAATTCCCCGTCGAAGAAATCACCATCGCCGGCAACTTAAAATCCATGTTTGCAAATATCACTGAAATAGCCAACGACATCGACCCCCGCAGCAGCACCCACACCGGCTCCATCCTAATCAACCAAATGACCATCGCCGGAAACTAAGCCAGGACGCACCTGCTAATTGTCCCAAATGCCTAGTTAACTCTATGATTTATATAGGGCTCATGTCTAGGTCGGTCTGGCTGCTGTCTCATTTAAGGGACTAAGCCAGGACGCACCTGCCAATTGTCCCAAACGCCTAGCTAACTCTTTGATTTCAATAAACCATAAGTCTAGGTCGGGCTAGCTGCTGTCTCATTTACCAAAGTTAACTATTTAATTTTGATTTTTCTTAAAATTGGTTTGCTGAAAAAGCCTTTTAGGGATGCAGTTTGGAACCGCGCTTTTATAGGAAGATTTATAGCCAAGGTCGTTATAGCCACTGCATCAAAATAGCTTAAATGAGACAGCAGCTAGACCGGCCTAGATATGAGCTTTATATGAATCATAGGGTTAACTAAGCATTTGGGGCAATTAGCAGGTGCGTCCTGGCTTGTGGCTTGCAAAGCTGCATCGATTTTTGTAGAGTCTGCGGGACAAATTTCTAACTATCTTAAGACAGGATGAAGCATGCGTAAAATACTCCCACTAGATGATAAGAAAATAAACTCTTTTATACCAGATCTTAAAGCCCCAGAATTTTCAAAGTTATTGAGCCTGATTGACGATAAT
>CAYXLV010000398.1:0-2011 GCA_964465995.1 uncultured Coxiellaceae bacterium
AAATAACTTAAATGACAACGCAGAGTTTTTATCGCAAATCGATATCATGCGCTTATCCGATGAATTTGTAAAAATCATTTTACAAAAGCATGGTCAGATTAAAAACGCTATCTTTTTAGATAGCAATCCTATGCTCAAAGTACTAAGAGCCAAGCATCTTTTTATTCACTATGCCAGTCAAATTAAGAATAAGACTTATATCCCTGAGTCTGTATTGATTACAAGAGAGTTCCTGCCAAACAAAGAGCAGTTACAGCAACTACCCGGTGATCAATTAATTATAAAACCTTGCTTTTATGGCGAAGAGTCCAATGGCGTGATCGTGTTGGCAAAATCAAAAATGCATTTACTGATTACAGCATTGTATGCACCCACCAATGATCAATTAAATAAAATAGATTTTCTTTCAAAAGAGCAACGCTGCCATGCAGGTTATTTGCGGGTACTAATTAAAAATCATGCTGAAAAAGATTGCCTCATTGTGCAAGAATTTATTAAATCGCCAACGAGCCAGCAGACATCGTTTAAAGCATTTCTTGGGGTGACTATTGATCCTAAAACAAAAAAATGTTGGGTTGAGTCAATAGCGGGCATTAAATATGTCGGCAATGAAATTTCATTGCAATCAGGCAATGCCAGCCACCAATCAGAAAAAATTGATCATACGACTTTAGATAAAATTCGTGTTCAGTTTTGTGATTTTATGAATGATCTTTATCAAATTCTACCCATTCATGATACGCATGCAGTTATTGAATCTGTATTGTTTAATACACCACCAATTTTTAACAAGCTGAATAAGACTGGGTTTTTGCTTAATAGAACCTTGCTAATTAATCTGCTGGATTCACTTGAAAGCTACCCGCACATTATAAAAAATCCAGCTGATTACAGTGGCTATTTAACAACCATGTTGCTATTTCGGCTAGGCAATTTTAAGTCGGCAGGATGGGATAAACAAATCGAATTTTATATTAAGTATGTCAGTAACTTTAATATTACTGGGTTGATTGATGCATCTGAGTTAGCGCTGACTTTGCATGAGGGGCTATTGCCAGAGTTGAAAAAACTACGCGCTGCCACAAGAAAACCTTCTTGGAGTGATAAATTATTTCAGCATATTGAAAAGCTATATAATGAGCATGTTATTAATAATTTTTCTATCGAGCAGATTAGCGCGTCAAAAGAAGATGCAACAAATATATTAGGCTATTTATTAATGATAAAAGAATCAGGCCGCAGCAATAGCACCAAACTGATTTGCCAATATCTGCAGGACACATTAAAGCATATCTCTCGGCTTACGCAGCATTATCTGCCAAATCAATTAGATACTGAAGGTGTGCAGTTAAAATTAATTTTTCAAAAGCTAAGCATGAATGATAATAATGATCCTAATAATAAGCTGCATTTAGAACAAGCATTGCGCCGTGCTGCTGTGCACGGTAATCATGAGATGATCAACACCTTATTAAATCTCTCAAGTCACCGACAAAACTGCAAACCCAACCCCAATTGCACTGCAGCAAGCACTAAAGCAGATTTTAAAAATTTTACACCACTACATTGGGTTGCGCATGGTGCTAAACAACAACCGCCAGAAGCTGATTGCAAAGGCTTTGCTAAGTGCGCAGAGTTATTAATCAAGGCAGGTGCAAAGTCTGATTTACGTGATGGCAAAGGCAATACACCGCTGGATCTTGATACTCGGTGTGTTATTTCGCGTATTAATAATGAAAATCTGAGCAATGCTGATCAATCACAAAGGTATATTAATTTTATGTAGCTTTTAAAATACTGACATAGCACAATCTGCAAGCCAACGTCATTGCGCGACCTAATCATTACCCACAAGTTAGTAAAGCAAGTTTGAAATTATTTTTTGTGGGTTTAGCTTCTTAAGTGTTGCGTATTAATTTAAAACCGAAGCTTATATTGTTGGGCAACCTCTCACTGGCGTTCGCGGCTCCGTTTTCATGCATTGGCAGAAGGCTGTGACAACGGAGCCACG
>CAYXLV010000399.1:0-2008 GCA_964465995.1 uncultured Coxiellaceae bacterium
AATTTAAATACCTTTATTGCCAACCTTGTATTGTTTGACAAATAAAGATTTGTCGGTAGAATGATCGTAAAATTTTTGATGGACCTTCGAGGAGCACACTATGAAGATAAGACATCTACTTGGACTCATTTCAGTCAGTTCAGTTTTTTTTATCGGCACAGCAAACGCCAACTTGTTTATTAAACCACCCATTGATCAATGCCCATTAGGCAGCTCTTACCCTAACCCACCTAGCAATAACGATTACTGCCACTGCTTCCAAAAACAAGCAGTCACTAACTGTAAAAATATTTACGGTGGCGGTTCGCCAACTTGTGCGTGGGCACACGTTAAAGCCGGTCTTTGGAGTTTTGATACCAAAACATTGTGTGGCCATCAACTTAACGCTTTTCGTAGAGACCCCCATTACAAAACGTGGCTCAACAATTGCATCAACGAAACCAACCATTACAAGTCTATAGGAAACGGCGCTTGTAAAGGCGAGTAATTAACTACAATATTGCTACGCAAAGGATAGCTGAAGTGATATTACGATCGAGGAATCCATGCTTTTTCGCAAACAGCCGTTTGGAGCAAAATCGAAACTTTCAGCTATCCTAGCAACAGCCTTAGTGCTGTTGTTAGGTTTTTCATCCATCACTCATGCCATGCCAACGGACTCACCTAAATACCGCATGTTTTTTGGTGTTGCCGGTGGTTTTGGTTCAACAGACTGGGATATGTTGGTCACGCCAGATGACCCATTAAATGCGTTAACGTTAACTAACCCCGTCCGTGCCAGTGATAAAGGCTTTGTATTCAGCGTCTTTGCTGGGTTTTATATGACCCCAAACTTTGCGATTCAAGTTGGATTTGCGCGCTTTCCAAAAACACGTCTTGTGTTTGCACCTTTTTCAAATTACAACTTTCCAGATAACTCCGTGTATAACTCGATTATGAGCTGCACTTATGCTTATTCACTTTTGCTAAAAGTCATCGTTCCAATTCCAAACTATTTACGCTTCCGCCCATTTTTAGATGCTGGCGCCACTTTTATCAACCGCCAAGATTTTTTAGCCAATAAAACTCACCTTGCGCCACAGTTTGGTATCGGCTTTATTGTCGCACTAACCCAACGCTTTTTTGCCACTTTAGATTTTCAGTATTACACTGGTTTTGGGCGATCTGATATTCACCCCGCAAGAGATTATATTCCGTTTCTTTATCAAATTCGGTTTGGTCTGGCTGTGCGATTTGTTTAATCACATACAAATGAGTTAGCTTGCCATGCTTGATGCCAACCGCCGCGCTTATTTAAATATTGCCCTGGTTTTGACGGGCAATATTTTAATTTACACCGTGTTTTGGTTGATCCAAATTAACCTGTCATGGCTTGCTTACCAACTCACCAAGTCATCACTACTCCTCGGCTTACTCGGTTTCTTTATTAATATCCCGATTATTTTAACCATCCCACTAGGCGGTTTGTTTTCCGATCGTTGGAATCGTCGAAAAATTATGTACACCACTCAAGCCTGTTACCTGATACCCAACTTAATTTTATTTGCGCTTATCGTGACTCACACCATTAGCTATTGGAATATGATTGGTGTTGGCATGCTTTACGGCGCGCTATTTGCCTTCGCCAAACCCTCAACCGATTCAACTGTCTACGATGTTGCTCTTACTGATCGACAATTAAAAGTAGGCATCAGCCTCAATTCATCCTCATCCCAAATCGCCCTACTGTTTGCGCCGTATTTAAGTAAATTTATTATCGCTTATTTTTCTTTCCCAGCGGTTTTTGCGTTATGCACCATCGCTAATATTTTTGGTTTTATTGCTTTTAATCGTTTAAAAGTCACACACACACTGCCCTCAGAAGAAGATCAAGGCAGCCACTTACTCGCATCACTGGTGGCCGGCATTCAATACGTGCTAAAAGAAAAATTATTGCTGATGTATATCTTGTTAATTAGTTTCTCACTAGGCGTGATTATCTCTTTACAATTTCAATTCCCCGCCATCA
>CAYXLV010000400.1:0-1995 GCA_964465995.1 uncultured Coxiellaceae bacterium
CACAGGGGTTGATTAAACCTAAAAAACAAGATAAGAAGAAGCAGGAGAATTTAAATGGCAGAAATAGATAAAACTCTCCCAAATGTTAAACGACCAGAAGATGAAGTTGCAGAGGTTGTTAATTTGGAAGAACCAGAAACACCAAAAGGTCCCGTTGAAGTTACTGAAGACGAAGAAGGGGCTACAATTGATTTTGATCCAAGCGCAATGCCTGCACCTGAACAAGGTGATCACTTTGCAAACTTAAATGATTTATTACCAGAAGATATTACTGATCCAATAGCTAATAGGCTTGAGGGAGATTATAGAGAATATAAATTATCTCGTGCGGATTGGGAAAGAGCTTACACTGTAGGCTTAGATCTGTTAGGGTTCAAATATGAAAATAGAACCGAACCTTTCCAAGGCGCGTCGGGGGCGACTCACCCGGTACTTGCTGAAGCTGTTACTCAGTTTCAGGCGCTCGCTTATAAAGAGTTACTCCCAGCTGATGGACCAGTAAGAACACAAATTTTGTGTGCAACAAACCCTATGAAAGAACAACAGTCTCAGCGTGTTAAAGATTTCATGAATTATCAATTGATGGATCAAATGAAAGAATATGAACCTGAATTTGATCAAATGTTATTTTATTTACCTCTTGCAGGTTCTACATTTAAAAAAGTTTATTATGACGATTTATTGGGACGAGCTGTTTCTAAGTTTGTTCCAGCGGATGACCTTGTTGTTCCGTATACGGCTACCTCATTAGACGATGCGGAATCAGTCATCCATGTTGTCAAGATGTCAGAAAATGATTTGCGTAAACAAATGGTTGCAGGTTTTTATTCTGACATCGAATTGACAAAGCCTACTGGGACAATTACCAACGAGTTGGAAGAAAAAGAAAGAGAAGTCGAAGGACTTACAAAATCCCAAAGAGTAGATCCTTTATATACAATTCTAGAATGCCACGTTAATCTAGACTTGGAAGGATTCGAAGACCTTGGCCCCGACGGAGAGCCAACGGGAATAAAATTGCCTTACATCGTTACAATCGAAGAAGGCAGTAGGAAAGTTTTGTCTATTAGACGAAACTTTGCGCCCAATGATCCAAAGAAAAATAAAATCCAATATTTTGTCCACTTCAAATTTCTGCCAGGACTAGGATTTTATGGCTTAGGATTAATTCATATGATTGGCGGATTGAGTCGTACTGCAACTGCGGCTCTCCGTCAATTATTAGACGCTGGAACATTATCCAACCTACCCGCAGGATTTAAACAAAGAGGTGTCAGAGTAAAAGATGATGCCGCAAATATACAACCAGGAGAATTTAAAGATGTTGACACTCCAGGTGGTAATCTAAAAGATGCTTTCGTATTCTTACCTTACAAAGAACCTTCAGCTACATTATTGCAGTTGATGGGAATTGTAGTTCAAGCAGGACAGAGATTCGCGTCCATTGCTGACATGCAGGTCGGGGACGGGAACCAAGGCGCAGCCGTTGGTACGACCGTAGCTCTTTTAGAACGTGGTTCAAGAGTAATGTCAGCAATCCATAAAAGACTTTATGTAGGTCTTAAACAAGAATTTAAATTACTTGCCAAAATATTTGGTGAGTCTTTACCAGCTGAATATCCTTATGATGTAATAGGTGCATCAAGGAATGTTAAAGCAACAGACTTTGATGACAGAGTAGATATACTTCCTGTTGCTGATCCAAATATATTTTCTATGTCACAAAGAGTTTCACTTGCACAAGAACAATTAAGATTAGCAACTTCTAATCCACAAATGCATAACATGTACATGGCATACAGAGGAATGTATGAAGCAATTGGTGTAAAAGACATTGATAGAGTTTTACCACCACCTCAACCTAATATGGTACAATTTGGGATAAGTCTGCTTTTTCTACAGGGTGATCAAGGATAAATGTGTTTTTAATCGGGGAACCCGATCCCAGGTTTAGCTTTGTGGGTTTGTTCGGTTGTGCTTCGTTTGTCCGTCCAC
>CAYXLV010000401.1:0-1976 GCA_964465995.1 uncultured Coxiellaceae bacterium
TCTACCGAGACGTCCCCCGCCTCTATTTTCTATCTCCTACTACAAAACATAATAACAGCCGACGAGTTATATAAAAAAATACCAAACACTGCGCCCTATACATGTTCAAATCCTGAGCTCTATCTGCGAACAAAAGAAGCGGTTCAAGGGTTTGCGAACGTTGTAAAAAAATTTGATAGCAAACTTAAAGACGCTCTTCTCAAAAGAGCCAAGACAATGTTATATACCGAAGATACGCTTGATCTAGTCTTGGTACTCAACCCTCTAAACTTAACAATGATCACAGATAAATTTAATGAAGTCCTTCAGCGAATGGCTCAAGACCCCAAGTTTAAAGACAGTGAGCAAAAAGAAGCTTTCATTAATAAATTTATGCCAGGACTTGTTGAAGGTTATACCAACAAAATAATCGAAGAAAGACAACAAGCAGAAAAGAAACAATCCACTGGACCGACACCACGCAAGCACTAAGCCCAATGCTCAACATCTTGCCAAGCCTTCGCACCCTGTTATAATCGCGGTTTTTCAACTGAGGAACCGCGAACGTGGGTGCAACAGAACAGCTCGAAAAGCCAACAGACGAGGCACAACAACAAAGCTGCCTAATCGAATCAGTACAAAACATCATCCGCGATATCGGCGAAAACCCAGCCCGCCCAGGCCTAATCGACACACCTAAGCGCGCCGCAAAAGCCTTGCGTTACATGACCAAAGGTTATGCTGAAGACCTCACCACCATCGTCAACGGCGCCATTTTTGATACCCAAATGGACGAAATGGTAATCGTCAAAGACATCGAACTGTATTCTCTCTGCGAGCACCATTTACTGCCTTTTATCGGCAAAGCCCACGTCGCTTATCTCCCCAATGGTAAAGTGTTAGGCCTCTCTAAAATTGCCCGCATCGTTGATATGTATGCCCGCCGCCTCCAAATCCAAGAAAACCTAACCGACCAAATTGCCCAAGCTATTTTGCAAACAACCGATGCAAAAGGTGTGGGGGTGATTATCGAAGCCCAGCATCTTTGCATGATGATGCGCGGTGTTGAAAAACAAAATTCACAAATGACCACCTCAATGATGTTAGGCCGCTTTCGCAAAGATGATCGTACGCGCTCGGAGTTTTTGAATTTAATTCGTTCCTAAATGCAAGCCATAAATGATTGCTGACAGGCAAAAAAAAACTCGCTATTGCGAGTTTTTATATTTATAGAGTTCCCTTATACATGACAGCTACGTGGCTGATCTTGCGGAGCAGCTGGTTTTGGTGGTTGGGGTTGATTAGCTTCAGCTGCTTTTTTTGCTATGTCAGCATCAGTCTGATTAAAAAACTTCGGGTTCATTATGCACCTCACTTTCTTTCTATAACACTATTCAATTAACTCACTGTAGCCATAGCATTCGTCCTGAACAATATGTCTATTTTGTCACATCTAAGTTAACAAAATCTTAAATTTTGGTGACGAAATGTACATAAGAGCATATATTTTAACCAGCCTTACCACCTTCTTTACTTAAACCCTCAACAGCGTTTTAAGTTGAATCAAAAACCCGCTTTGATATACTAGCATCCTCAATTGGCCGAGGTGGCGGAATTGGTAGACGCGCCGGATTCAAAATCCGGTGGTGGTGACATCATGAGGGTTCGAGCCCCTCCCTCGGTACCAATCAAATCAAAAAGTGTCCGTTAAAACGCGGGAAGATCAGTGCCAAAATTATCGATACCATGGAGGGATAAGAGCCTAACATTTTTGCAGCGCGCTGCGAAAATTATAACCCTCTGTTTTAGAAAGATATATTTAGGCAGAAATTCTCGCAGCATGCTGCGAAATTCTACCAATCAAGTTTTTGAAGCACCCAATGAGTGAACCTGATAAATACATAGATGAAGAAAAGCTATATCAAGATACAGAACATCAACACCCCTTTTAAAATTAATTGATTTTTATAGCGTGATTTTGAAAATCGATCGATAAA
>CAYXLV010000402.1:0-1967 GCA_964465995.1 uncultured Coxiellaceae bacterium
AATGGCTACATCGCATCCCGGACGATCCAGGCGGATTGCTACGTGAAAAATTTCTCCGCGATCATTTGCGCCGCTTAAAAAAACAAAGGAATAACGAATGAAAAAAATGCTTTCTACAGTATGGATACTAACAGCGTTATTATTCACAACCACAGGCTTGGCAGCAAAATTTACTGCCTCACTTGATCGCAATATTATTGCCGCCGGCGAAAGCGTTAATTTACTACTCACCATTGACCAACGCGTCACAGGCATGGCACCTGATTTCACACCACTAGAAAAAAAATTCGAGATTTTAAGCACCGACGCAAGCCTGCAAGTCAGTGTATTAAATGGTCGCTTACAAGCAGAAAGCGAGTGGCGGGTAACATTAACGCCGCTTCCCGGTGTTAAAGGCAAAGTCACCATTCCATCGATTCATTTTGATCAATGGCAAACTAAACCACTGACACTCACCATTAAACCCGCCGGCACGGCAACGCCACGTCCATCATCAAAAATTTATTTCGTGCGCGCCAGCGTGAATAATAAAAAGCCTTATGTACAACAACAATTAATTTACACCGTTAAATTATTTGCCGGCGGACCTATTGCCAATGGCATATTGGAATTACCCGAGTCACCCAATGTGATTGTGAATCGCATCGGTAAAGATAAACAATATACGACGGTGCAAAACGGCAGACCTTATCACGTTTTAGTTCGACAATTTGCCGTTTACCCACAACGCAGCGGTACCGTCACTTTAAACCCACCCTTATTAAATGGTGTTGCGCCAACCGCGCCCAATTACGGCATGATGCAATTAAATCCTATTATGGCCAGCTTAGGCGAAACGGTTCGCGTCGAAGGCCCGGCCATTAAGCTAAATGTTCGCGCCAAACCTGCTGCCTTTAAAAACGCGTGGTGGTTGCCCGCCACTGCTGTAACGCTAACCCAAAGTTGGTCGACAAATCCCGCTAATTTTCGCGTTGGTGATGCAATAACACGCACGATTACGTTGCGCGCAAAAGGTGTTGCCACTGCACAATTACCTGATATTTCGCAAGGTCAACTAACGGGCGTCAATGTTTATCCCGATAAAGCCATCACCAAAGAACAAGCATTACCATCAACCCCAGTCGCCATTCGCCAACAAAAATTCGCCTTGGTGCCAACACACGCCGGCAAGTTAACTCTACCGGCCATCAAAGTCGCTTGGTGGGACACTAAAACCCATCAACAAAAAATCGCCAGTTTACCGGCTACGACAATTACAGTACTTCCCGCCGCAAATTCACCCACACCAGCCAATACAACAGCAGCGCCAGCCAGCCAACCCACAACTTCACCAATCAAAAAACTCACTAAACCAACCGCGGCGCCATCAAATAACATCCTCCGTTATTTACCTTGGGTAATCGCAGCCGTTTTTTTACTCAATTGGCTTATCACTTTTTGGCTATGGCGCCGCAAAAAAACCACCCCAAGCCCCAAGCAACCAAAACCAACAAAACCCACCGATCAACCCGCGCTAAAACAAATAGCCAAATCCCTAAAAAAAGCCTGCCAGGCCAACGATGCCAAACAAGCCCATCAACTCTTCTTACAATTCATGCGCACCAAACACCCCAACAAAACCATCTTCGACACCAACGACATCACCACCACTTTCCCCGAGCCAGCCCTACAAACCGCCCTCCAAAAACTCAACCAAACGCTGTATGCAAAACAATCTTCAGCTTGGAATGGTCAGGAGTTTTGGGAGGCGTTGGTGGTTAGCATTAATAGCAATAAAGGAACAAGTAATCGATCAGGGGGGGATTTGCCGTCGTTGTATTTATAGCGGCATAAGTCATCGTGTTAGGGTTTTTGTACAAGAGGTGGATCATTAAGGGTTGGTTTCTTATTCATTGAAAAAATGAATAAAATTTAGTTTTTTTGGTGTCTTCGACTAAGGGTTAGAATTTTATTGACAATATTTTCTG
>CAYXLV010000403.1:0-1944 GCA_964465995.1 uncultured Coxiellaceae bacterium
GCGTATATCTTAACGGATCTGAATTTAACCTTAAAGGGATATTCAACTTTATCTCAATGCTTTGTGCAATCTATAAGCAAAGCAATTAACTTGAGCTGCCAAAAAAAGTTGTCCATGATGAACTGTGGTGCGTTTTCAACTGGTTTGTTTAGAACGTAGCGCTCAAGTTATAGGGAGTGAGAAAAAGAAATATATCTGTTAGGACGAATAGCTCCCGGCGTATTTGTGGCGCCGAAGTAGCTAGTGTAATTTTCTTTGGTGCCGCAAGTACTCTTGTTTTAATAACAAAAGCCACTATCGGTATCACAGCTTGTTGAGTATGGCTGCAGGTTTCGAGTGCGCTGCGCGCTTGTTAGATGGTGATAAGCGTGCTGCAATCAATGAGAGGAAAAAGCTTCGATGCTAATTGCAGCATCTCATCAGGATTACCATTATCTTCAATAAACCATTGCGCAGAAATAATAACGCGTAAAAAAATCCATGCCAGTAGTCGGTTTTGATTAATTTCCAGTGTCTCTGCCAATAAGTTAATCCGTTGAATAATTTTACTTTCGATGGTTTCAGGTTCTGTCCATTCACGCTTGTCGATTAAATCAAATGCAGCTGCTTCAAATGCGACTTCGCCAACAATGCCTTTTGGATCTATGCACAACCATTGGCTTTCATGATTGATAATATTTTCAAGATGTAGGTCGCCGTGGCATAAATATTCTTTTTGTATTGACGGTAGTAAAAAATCTCTAAGCTCTTTGGCTTTTTTGATAAAACGCTTATCAACACGCTGATCAGTAATTCGGTCGATAGCTTTGCACCATTTGCTAACGTGAGTTGGCGATGTGTTTGGTTGATTTAATTTAGTAAGCGATGAAACAACTCCCGCATAAATGCTAATAGTTTCTGCAGTGTTCTTAGTGTGGTGGTTTTTTAATAAATCACCTGGGATAGCTTGTTGAAGTAATAGGGCATTAAAGGGTTTATTAAAATCGATGACTTTAATGGCGCCATTACCATTAAAATGCTTAAGTGCATTATATTCATCTGTAACTAATTGCGTATCACAGCTAATTTTTAAAACAACAGGATCTTTAAGGTTCTGATTGGCCAAAGCGACGTAATTGTAACTCATATTTTTTACGGGGGTGATTTTTGATAGTGACCAATGCTTTGCTAGTGATTCAATAATTGCGGGCAGCTGTTCAAGCCATATTTTGCCTTGTTGGCCCCAAACGTTCGTTACGTTTTTTTTTAACACATTAAGTTCATTCATAGTGAGCGAATTATATAATTTATCTGGTCTGTTGAAAACAAAATTGATGGAGTCCCTAAAAAGCATTTTAGCTGCCCTTATAAGCAATTGGTTAGCCTTAGCAGCTTTAACGGACTGTGTTACTTAAGAATTTTTGACGTGCCGCATGATTTATATTGGACTTGTAAAAATCATCATGCGGTCGTTTGGGTATTTTATACGGATGTATAAAGTTGGCATGCTATGCTATATAGCCTGTAAATTCATGTCTGGAAAAAGCTAATGCAGCCTGCTTTAAATGAACCAATACAGCCAACTGATCTTGATATTTTACCCGACGAGATTTTGATCAGTATATTTTCTTATTTTGAGCGCGCGTCGTTTCCAGTATTGATGTTGGTTTGCAAGCGCTTTTATATTGTCGCTAAAGATAATTATCTGTGGCGAAACTTTTTTATGAATCATTTTTTAAATAATTATTCCTACATTTTGTCGGTAGATGATGTATTAGAAAAAATGCATAAATATGCCGATTATGAAAAAAACGTTTATGTTAAAACTATAAAGGATGCGATTGATGTTATCGAACAGTTTGGAATTTCAGTAGAGCAAACTAAGCAACCTTGGTTTATTGAAGCACTAGAAAATTTTGATAAAAGAAAAATTAGTTTAAGTATTAAATTACTAGAAGAATTACA
>CAYXLV010000404.1:0-1942 GCA_964465995.1 uncultured Coxiellaceae bacterium
CCAAAACCAAAACAAAATCCAAAACTAAATCCAAAAAACCAGCCACATCAGAACATGGTTTTATTTTTGCTGAATCAAAAACAAAAAACGGCAAACCGATAAAATCAAAAAAAGACGCTAGCTATTTAGCCGACGATGACAGTCGCACCGGCAGCGCTGACCCTACCCAAATTTATTTGCGCGAACTGGGCTTTAAGTCGCTACTGACTGCCAAGGAAGAGCTTAAGTTAGCGCGTCAGGTTGTTAAAGGTAGCAAGGCCGCACGCACGCAAATGATTGAAAGCAATTTAAGATTGGTGGTGAAAATTGCGCGTCATTACTGTAATCGTGGTTTGGCTTTTTTAGATTTAATTGAGGAGGGTAATTTAGGTTTAATGACTGCCGTTGAAAAATTTGACCCCGAACGCGGTTTTCGTTTTTCAACCTATGCAACTTGGTGGATACGGCAAACGATTGAGCGAGCGATTATGAATCAAAGTCGCACGGTACGCTTGCCGATTCATGTGATCAAAGAACTCAATATTTATTTACGCACTGCTAAACGTTTAGCACAGCAACTTGACCACAAGCCGACTACAGAAGAAATTTCTAAAGTTGCTGAAAAACCAACCGAAGATGTGCGACGGATAATGAGTTTAGCACCTGATGCTACTTCGATTGATACCCCTGTTATGCAAGATAGCGCCAAAACATTGGTTGATACCATTGCCGATGATAATAACGTCGATCCAGCGAGTTTAATTCAAGATTTAGATACGCAAGAACATGTCGAACGCTGGCTAAACTCTTTAGATGAACGGCATCGCGAAGTCATTATTCGTCGCTATGGTCTGTTTGATCATGAGAAAGGCACTTTAGAGCAAGTGGGCAAAGCAGTTGGTTTAACACGTGAACGTGTGCGTCAATTGCAAATCGATGCATTACAACAATTGCAAGAAATGGTCAAAGCAGAGGGTTTAGCAGAGCATTCTCACGAAGATTGATTCGACTCGATTTCTGCAGTTAACCACTCCTTAAAACAATTAATCTTAGTTTCACCTGCCCGATTTTTAGGGCAGGTGAAATAATAACTTTTGGTTAATGACACTTCTGCGGCGGCAAGTTTTATTAACTGTCCTGATTGTAAATCATCTGAGATAAAAGGCTGGTGAGTGACGGCAATACCCAGGCCGCTGACCACGGCCTGCAATGCTTGGGATGATGTTTGAAAATAAATACGATTACGTTTGCTCGGCTGTTTTACATTTAACGCTTGGCACCACTGCGGCCAGTCATATTTACGCACATCAAGAGTGACATAAATGGCTTTAAAGTTTTTTAAAAGCTGTTCGACCGATTGTTCAGATTGAATAATTTTGGGGCTGCCAACTAACACCAACTTATCGTCAAATAATTTTTGTGAATACCGACTAGGCCAATCATCCGCATGCCCGTAACTGATCGCCACATCAACTTGGTCTTTTGAAAAATCAATTTCTTCTGTTAGGGTCGATAAACGACAGTCGATTTCCGGGTGTTGGTTTTGAAAGCTGGGTAATCGTGGAATTAACCAGCGCAGCGCCAGTGTGGTAAGAATATTCACGGTGAGTACTTTGCTGGCAGACGCGCCGCGTTGTTGGTCGGTCGCCGTTTGAATATTGTTTAATGCGTTAGTAATGGCAACGCTATAGGCCTTGCCCGCTTCAGTTAAACTGACTTGGCCACCTTCGCGATTAAACAATGGTTGGCCTAAAAATTCTTCCAATAATTTAATGCTTTGGCTAATGGCGGAGTGGGTGACATGCAATTCTGCAGCGGCTTTAGAGAAGCTTAAGTGTTTTGCCGTGGCGGCAAAGGCTGGCAAGGTTTTTAGTGGCGGTAACTTGTTCGGCATGATTGTTAGTATTACTTACAGTGAATGTTAATTTATTTCATTTTATCGGCTAAATACGCTGTATTACAA
>CAYXLV010000405.1:0-1939 GCA_964465995.1 uncultured Coxiellaceae bacterium
GCTTGTTACTTGATCAAAACTCAAGCTATTTCCCTCATGTTACGCATTCGAATACCGGATTAAAAAATGTGGCAGACATTGCAACCCGCTGCGGTATCAATCATGTAAACGTTTATTATGTCAGTCGATGTTATCTAACTCGACACGGCGCTGGACCTTTACCGAATGAAATACCTGAATGCCCCGCAGAATATTTTGAAGATAAAACCAACCTTCCACATAAGTTTCAAGGCGTATTACGCTTTGCACCACTTAATATAAAAGAATTAGCACTTGAGATTAACAAGGATCTAAACCATTTACCCAAACATATGACTAAAAAAGTCACTCTAGTCGTTACCTGCCTTGATCAGTTTAACCAAAATATACCGGTCATTAATGAATTAGGAAATAAAATTGCATTGAGCAAAGCGCAATTTATAGCATTGATCAAAAAAAGCATTCCCGCTGATAATTTTATGTTTTGCTATGGGCCTACCCGAGCAACCTGTTACCCAGAATCTATGAACACATCAACCCATCCAGTTAGTTAGACCGAAAGATCTTTTTTGCTTAGATTAAGTTAGTTATTTTATTCAGTTTTGCAAGATTTCAAGGACTGTAGCCCTCAAAATCTTGCAAACTATATTAAGAAAATTACTTCATAATTCGTCAATAAATGGCATCAATTATTACATTTTTGACACCCAACTAGCGATTAATTATGTAAGTTTGGAGTCTTTTTGTTATTGTTATTATTTAAATTTTGAAAGTTATCAACTGCATCATCAAAATGATAATCTTCTATCTGTAGGGCATCCTTGGTGCTGTCTTTAATTATAAGTTTTGCCACTTCAATACTGAAATTCTCTTTATCTTCAGGACTCTTTAAATCAGCTCCCAGTGTTGATAAAACATTTGAACCCCGCAAAAACTGCTCAATTGTCGACAAGTGTTCAGAATCTTGATATGAATTTTGACCCCACTTTTCATTGGCCATTTTCTTACATTTTGCAAATATACGTTTAGCAAAACGGTTAGTTTCATCTTTGAAGCTACCACTACCCGAAGTCAGTAATTTAGCGCTAGATGGCTGATTATTGTTATTATTATCATCAAAAACTTCCTCAACCTTTGGGGAGCTAATGGGGTTATTATTTTCTGAATTATTATTGGTAGGCTTATCAGGCAATGCTTTATCAATTAATTTGAAAGTTACCTCTTTCATGGTATCAAACATTTTACCCAAGCTCTGCTGCTCAGTTTTATTGATTTCGTTAATCGTATGAGTTAAATTCTTCACCAGCTTTGTGTTTGCTTCTTTACATTTTTGCATAAACTGAGCATCACCTGGGCACAACGTTTCAGCTAATCTAGTATTATTATCAGATACTTTATCTGCATGATCCAAAAGCCTAAAAACTACTGGTTCAGATAATGTTTTATTATTCTCAATCGAAGCCTTTAACATACCAGCTATTTCTTTAACCACGTCGCTATTTCTTTGAGAAATTTTGTCCAATAGCTTCTGCCTGTCTGATTCAATTTTCATTAGGTCTTTTGTAAAAATTTGATCATTCTCAACCACCTGCTCTAAGATTTTTGCTAATGTTAGCTTAATCTTTTCTTGGCTTTGTATGGCCATTTCTTGATTTTTGGCAATGCCGTTAAATACAGTATATGCCAATACTCCAGCGGTACCCATTTTTCCGTCTCTCATTAAATTACCTGCTTCCGAATAATTTCTATTATCGATAAGATTAAAGGCCGTTTGAAGCATCTTTTCACCTGTAACACCCCTGGCCCAGTTATCAATAATTCCACCCGCACCTTCAATACCTCTTCGAGACAATGAATCCGTTGTATTTTCTGTTTTTTTCAACATAATAGTTCTCCAAATTTTTAATTGTTAATGTAAAGTTTACAAGATTTATCTACAAATAATTACTGGATGCATAAC
>CAYXLV010000406.1:0-1937 GCA_964465995.1 uncultured Coxiellaceae bacterium
CCGTCGAACGAGTTGAAATTATTCGCGATTTACGTTTGGGCGCTTTTGATGTTTTAGTCGGGATTAATTTGTTGCGTGAAGGGTTGGATATGCCTGAAGTGGCACTGGTGGCGATTTTAGATGCGGATAAAGAAGGTTTTTTACGCTCTGAAAGATCACTTATTCAAACAATTGGTCGTGCTGCGCGTAATTTAAATGGTCATGCCATTTTATATGCCGATAAAATTACCGGCTCGATGCAAAAAGCGATTGCAGAAACTGATCGTCGGCGTGAAAAACAAAGTGCTTATAATAAAGAGCACAACATTACGCCAACCGGCATTAAAAAAGCTATTCGCGACATTATTGAGTCAGCTGAAGAGGGTCACGCAACGGCGGGTGGTTATCTGGCGATTCAGCGGCTTGCTGAAGATGCAGCTGAGTATACGGCGATGACGCCTAAGCAGTTAGCGAAGCATCTAAAACAGTTAGAAGAAAAAATGTTTACGCATGCGCGAAATTTAGAGTTTGAAGAAGCGGCTAATGTGCGTGATGAAATCCAGAAAATTAAAAACACGGCATTGCATTAAATGGTTATGCCGTTTGATTGGTTTTTATTTAATGCTCCTTTTAAATGGGGCTCTATCACAAGGATGATATATGTTAGATTTTTTTAGTAGTTTTCAATTGCATCATTGGGTTAGCTCATTAGGTTATGTTGGCTTAATCATAGTTGTCTTTTTAGAGACCGGTTTCTTTTTTGGGTTCTTTTTACCCGGTGATAGTTTAGTTTTTACGGCTGGGATGTTGGCTTCAAGAGGCGTTTTTAGAATTCAGACCTTAGTATTGATCTTAATCACAACAGCCTTTCTCGGTTATATGTTTGGCTATTGGTTTGGCGATAAGCTGGGGCATTGGCTATTAAAGCGCGAGGATTCAATTTGGTTTAAGCGTAAGTATCTTGAATATGCGCGGCAGTTTTATTTAAAGCATGGCGGCAAGGCGTTAGTTTTTGGGCGCTTGGTACCCATTGCTAGGACCTTTGTACCAATCGTCGCTGGGATGGCGGAAATGCCGTATAAAAAATACGTGGTCTGTAATTTTTTAGGTGCTGTGATTTGGGGTGGTGGAGTGACATTAGCCGGGTATTACATTGGCGCAATGTTTCCATGGATCGTCGATTATTTATTGCCGTTGGTGATTTTAATCGTTTTTATTTCGGTGTTGCCGGGTTTTGTGTCTTATTTTAAGCAGAAAATTAATCATAATAAATAGATAGTCAGTTTTACTGGGTTGCGTGATTTGATTGCGCAATCTGGGGTCGGTTTATGGGCTGCTTTTATTATCTGATTCGTATGGGTCTTCTGAGTATTCGGAGTAGTCTGAATAGTCTGAGTTATCTGGCCGGCTGTTGAAAAATGATGGTGGCAGTGAGTTATTGTCTACTGCTAGTTTAATAGCATCTTCAATAAGGGTTATAAAGTATTTTTGATCTGAGTGGATTGATAAAATATCACTTTTATTATTTTGTATGGTTAATCCTACGCGTATCAGTAGCTCCTTTTTCAAGCTTCTAAAATGCTTTTTTAGTAAGGGGTCAAAATTATCGCCACAATCTTTTTTTAGGCCAAGTATAAATCCATTGTAATCACGGTAATTTTTGTCTAATAAACAAGAAATCACGTTATCTATTTCGCTTGGGAAAAATATTTCATGCGGTATGGAGCGTTTAATTAAACCCATAACCTTGTATGGATCTGGGATAAGATCACTTGAATTTAGAATATTTTTACAAAGCGTGTGATAATTTCTGCTGATAAGTTTGTACAGATCCAGTGAATCTGCCTCAAATTTAGCAAGAGCTAATTTAAATTGTTTTTCAAGCGCATCACCAAAAAATTCATTTAATTTATGAAATTGGATGGCAAAGGACTTATACTCTTCTGCCAGTAATGAAT
>CAYXLV010000407.1:0-1937 GCA_964465995.1 uncultured Coxiellaceae bacterium
AAAAAATGGCGGGAGGTCTTTTTGAATTTATTGGTGTGAAGCTCGGTGATTGTAATCGTTAACCTCTTGAGAAATTTCCTGCGCTAGGTTTTTATGCTGGTTAGACGCCATTTCCAGGTCCATAAACAGCAGCGGGTTGGAGTGCAGTAAATACTGGAGGAAATCGTTGCCATCATTTGGACGGAGGTATTGCATTAATCCAATATTGTGTTTAATGGCCAAAATCCAAAAAAGAGGTTTTACTTTTTGATAAAGCGCCGGGGTGGAAATAATCTGACATAACTGCGCAAGGCTCGTGTCAGAGTTTTTTACCGCATTATAAATATCATCTGGCGTAGACGTGCTGTTAATTGGCTTATCGCTTTGCATTGCTGGCGGTTCCTATATGATGATACAAGGGCACTGATTGTTTGGACGATTTACCGGGTGAGTGTCTTGTTCTGGCTGAGTATCCAAGCACTGCGCTTGCATAATCTCACGCTCTGATAACAGCATTTCCCCATGGTACATAGTCTTAACATCAGCCTGATGGTTTAATTTGATCGAAACTTTACCATCAGTATTAGGAACAGTGCAATATGTTACCGCACCATAATTTTGCATACTGCTTTCATCAAGGATCTCATCACAAATCTTGCGATACTCATCAAATAACTGCTCAGAGCGCTTTTCAAGCAATTGAAATTCAGGGGTATCTTCTGCAGAAATTGGAAAATCAAGCAACTTCTGATCAACTTCATTTCTCTGATTAAGAATCTCTGATTTGCGCAACTCTAAATGCAGTGCTTTTTCACTGCTGGAGCGAATATCCAGGCCCCTAAATTTAACCGCATTGAAATGGGCTTGCATTGAACAGGTAGTGCCATATTTTGTTAAGCGCGCAAAAAGTCGATATGCAAAACTGTCAAGCGGATTGAGCTCTTTGTAGTGAGTAACATGATTTACCAAGTAATTGGAGGTTCTGGCGCCATAACACATCACTAGCTCAAGCTGTGCATGCTGGTTTTTGGGAATCAGGTAGTTGAGAAAAATAGCAAGCTTCCCCACTGCAACAGATTGACTCATGCCTTCACCAAAGTTCGAGTGATAGCAAAACTGTACACAGTTCATTTGCCCATGCGTGCAAAAATAAATTTTTTTTGGTTTAAAGGTTTTTATAAATGATTGCAGTTCATTAAGCCTCTGATTTTTATTATCAATCAAGAGTTGATCAGGCGTTTGAAATAGTGTGCTTGGAGAAGCACTTTTATTAAAAAGCATATTATCTTGTGCCAAAAGCTCAGTCACATCAAACCGATGAATCTGTAGTTTGCTACTGTGTTTTTTGATTACCTCAGAGAGCATATTTGAAGATAAATGACTATTTTTACCTTCATTTGATAAAACCAACACTTTCATAGAAAAATACTCGATTAAAAATTGTGGCAACCTCCTTTAGCTAAAAATCCTTACTTATGAAAACATTCTACATTATTAAACTTAAGGAACTATTAAATAAGGGTAAAATTAAAAAAAACGCTTCTTTGCAAGGGAGGAAATTACTTCCAAGGAAAAATGGCTGTTAACTTAAGTGAATTACAGGGTATTTGTGTTTTAGTTTTTTACTTTAATATGAAGCCATTTAAGTTAGGCAACCTCTCACTCGCGTTCGCGGCTCAATTGTCACAGCCTTCTGCCAATGCATGACAACCGAGCCACGAACGCCAGTGAGAGGATGCCTAATAAAAACAGCTTCTAAACTTAAAATAAAAAACATCAAACACAAACATCTGCATTTAAAAAAAAACGCCTACTTAATAAGTGAATTGTTAGGCATTGAATTTTTTAATTCAATATGAAGCCATTTAAGTTAGGCAACCTCTCACTCGCGTTCGTGGCTCAGTTGTCACAGCCTTCTGCCAATGCATGACAACCGAGCCACGAACGCCAGTGAGAGG
>CAYXLV010000408.1:0-1925 GCA_964465995.1 uncultured Coxiellaceae bacterium
TGCCACATTTGCGAATTGGTTATGCACCTAATTTAATAGAAGTGGTGAACTTGTCGCTAAATATGAAAACAACCCGCGATTGGACGATGGTGCCAAACTGGATTGCACTTGAGGATATAGAAGTGCAATTAGACATCGATGATTTAAACACAGACACACCTATTATTTCAGGCACAGTCAAAGGCTTGGTGCGATTAGAGAGTGCAGAATGTGGCACAGACAATGCATTTTGTTTACCGTTGGTCATCACCTTAGGTAAAAATGAGCCAACGTGGACTTTAGCAGTAGACCCAACGCATCCTGATATTGATAGTATCACTCAATCGTTATCACTGGGAAATGTGTTAAATGGCTTTTTAAGTAATCATAATTTAGATGATTTATTTAAAATTATTCCTGACCTACCTGACTTCAACCTAGATAACTTTGCCATCGCGCTTAACCAGCTCAGTGTGACATTTGCTAGAGATACTAACCAAGCGATTGAAGTGAATGTTGACGCAGATGTTATAGATAGTACTTTAGAAGCGAGTTTGCCATTTACTAATAAGGATGGAGGCCATAATTTAAATGTTCCTAACTTGACTCTTTCAACAACACTTAAACGCTTTAGTGCAAAGTGGTTGCAACAAGTCGATGATTGGGATCTGCGTTTTGTCACAAATGTTGGTATTGCAGGACTTCCTGGAATTATCAATGATCCCTTATCAAATATCTTGAATCCTCTGGATTTTGAATTAAGTATTAATCAGCATGGAATTGCCATGGGCCTGGTAACAGAACAACCGTTTGAAATAGATCTCAGCGTGGTTGCCCTAGCGATGACGCGGCCACGCTTTGCTTGGGTGAAAGATAATGTGCAGTTTCAAGCAGATATGCTGGTGGATTTATCGGGTGTGAATGACCAACTTGGTTTTGATATTGTAAAAGACAGCACGAACTTTGTGGTAAGTTTTGATGATACCAATGGCTTAAGTTTGCAGATGCAAGATTGGCCGTTGACGATAGGAATATTGCGAAAAACATTGCCAGGTATGAATTGTGAAGTCATTGAAGGAGACGAACCCTTTTATTGTCTAGACTTACTTGGATTTGGTGCTATAGGTTTTACGCTGCCAAGAATTGGTTTTGATGGTGAAGTGTTTTTTGGGGCAGGGGACTTAACTGTAGAAAAACCATTACAGCTACCATTAACAGGAATAAAATCGATTTTTAATGGTTCGGTATTTCAGTTTTTAGCAGATTTGTTTCCGGATGGTATTCCACTTATACCTCAAAATAATTTGGGTGATGTGGTTGCACGTGCAACTCAAGAATATAAGGGAGTTGCATTTCCAGATCAATATAGATATGAATTTAGTAACTCTGGCTCGGAATTTGGTGTGCAGCTTTCGACGATGGAGGGTGAACCAATACGATTGGTAGTTCCGCCGTCTCCCTTTCCAGATCCACCATTGCCTTTTGGTATTGGGGTAACATTATCACGTGTACTAATTGGCCAAAGCTACCCAATAACCACCTTTGGGTTTGATGGTAAAATTAACCTTTTATTTCCGCTCATTGAGAAAATTATTAGTGAATTAAATTTGAATGAAGGTATTTATCCAACACCACCCAGTGAACTTGTTATGGAGTTGGATATTCAAAAGCTGTTAGTCATGTTTGCTGGCAATTTCCCAGTCTTAGGCTTTTTTGACAAAATTGCATTCTTATATCGTGGTTTTGAAGGTCTAACCGTGAGTATGGAGGTCAATATGCCGGCACCAGATGCAAATGCCATCATTGGTATTGTTGACTTGGTACCAAGTTTATTCCAATTCATAGTGGATCCGGGTTTCTTTTTTGATGAAGACGATTTAAGAGGTGTTAATCTTGCTGTACGTGCAGCAGATAACTCAACACGTGGCCCTTATATGGCATATAGC
>CAYXLV010000409.1:0-1917 GCA_964465995.1 uncultured Coxiellaceae bacterium
ATTGGCAGAAGGCTGTGACAACTGAGCCACGAACGCTAGTGAGAGGTTGCCTAACCATATCTGCTGTGGTGTAAATTTAATGTGAGAGATGCGACCATTTTTTTTTATGCGAGATGCAGTGTTGCATATTAATTTAAAACCGAAGTTTTTATTATTGGGCAACCTCTCACTGGCGTTCGTGGCTCAGTTGTCATGCATTGGCAGAAGGCTGTGACAACTGAGCCACGAACGCTAGTGAGAGGTTGCCTAACCATATCTGCTGTGGTGTAAATTTAATGTGAGAGATGCGACCATTTTTTTTTATGCGAGATGCAGTGTTGCATATTAATTTAAAACCGAAGTTTTTATTATTGGGCAACCTCTCACTGGCGTTCGTGGCTCAGTTGTCATGCATTGGCAGAAGGCTGTGACATCTGAGCCGCGAACGCTAGTGAGAGGTTGCCCGACAATGTCAACTGCGACTTAAATTTAATATTAGGGAAATGGTCATATTTTTAAAAGAAACACTGTTTTGACAGTAAAAATAAGACTTATGGGTAAAGATTTGATCGCATAGTGAAGCCGAAGAGCTAATTGATAAAGTTGAAGAAATTTTTTTGAATTAGATTGCTGATAACCCAGTAATCTTTTTCTATATAAATTTCCGGCAGTTCAATTAATTCCGCCGTTTCTTCAATTAAAGTAGAGAAAATTTCACTATTTTCATGTAGCTGCATTACTTAATATTCCATTTTTTGGCCGTTGGCCATATTGATTCATCCAGATTTAGTTTGTAAGTAGTTGTTGGATTAAGCGACTCAATCAGTTTGCGAGGTATAGACACATTAAGGTCACTGAGTAACATGCCGGTGAGTACTCTTGCTTGCGCAGTATAATAAGAAGCAGCAAGGTCTATTAAGCGCTTTTTTTCGTCAGAGGTCAGCTCAGAAATCAGTCGCTTCATGCGCTTTAATGATGTGTTGATATTGGCGTCTGATATTTTTTTAATATCTTTGAGGACATCAAGATATTGCATCAATTTAATATTTTTTTCTTCGATAGGGGCTCGGGAGATAATTTTTTTAATACGAATGCTTTTGAGCTCTTTTTTTTGTCGTCCACCATTACAGGCAATAGTGATGGTATTTGGAATCTGTGTGGAAAGGCCGAGTTGGTTGTGCAGTGCTGGACCTGTTACATAACCAATTAATCGGCTGCCTTCCTTTTGGCTTATTGTGATACAACCCTTTTCCATGCTTATGCTCCTTTCTGCTAAAAAGGGTCATTTTAACTTTGGACAAAGGGGATGTTACTACTTTGGGCTAACAAACTCTCTCATGATACTTGATAACTTTGGCTATATTGCAGAAACTTTCACAAGTCCACCACATTTTGTAGTGGATCCACTACAAATTGTAGTGGGAATAATGCAATTGGCTAATTTTATGAAATTAATTTTCGCTAACAATGTCCTAGAGGTTCTTGCTATTTTGCTATTGAATCAGCACGAGGTTTTATATCAGTCAAAAATTGTAAATCTGACCGACTTAAGGATGGTGCAGGTGCAGCGTGTTTTGCAGCGCTTGTTGGAAGAGGAGCTTATTGTTGAATTTAAACAAGGTAATCTGACTTGCTACCGTTTGAATGATAGTCATCCTCTGTTGCCAGATATAAAAAGCATTTTGTATAAAACAGTTTTGCTAGTGGAGCCTTTCAAGGCAGCATTTGCACCTCTACGCCATAAGATATCAATTGCATTTATCTATGGCTCTTTTGCAAGTGGCGCTGCATCAGCAGAGAGTGATATCGATGTTTTTATCGTAGGTGAGATTAAATTAAAACAAGTTGCAAAAATGCTCGCTGAAATTACGAAACAACTGCAGAGGGAAGTTAACCCTGTTGTTTATTCGACTGTTGAATTTATAAAAAAGCTAGAAG
>CAYXLV010000410.1:0-1910 GCA_964465995.1 uncultured Coxiellaceae bacterium
GATAAATAGATTATGAGGATATATTATGAAAAACAAAGAGGTAACTCATCCTTCTGAAAGTTCAGAAACTTTAGAAGACTTTGCCCGATTCAATGGTACAGCAGAAGTAGGTCATTCAGATACTAGAAGATTCACTGATATTAAAAATATCCATGGAATTATTGAAGCCGTTAAACGTAATTTATCACTCTTACTTGAAACCAATGATCCAAAAACTATTGCGGGTTTTTTAGGTGGCATTGGCCCACTGGCAAATAAACAGGCCAAACATAAATTTACTTTACTTAACACCAAAGAACTCAATCAATTATTATCCAATTTAGACCATAAAATAAATGATAAGCATACCACTATCGAGCTACTCGCAAACACACTAGAGGGCGTAGGATATCTTGCTAAAGTGCAATATATAAATATTGAGAAAAATAACCCCCTAAAAACTACATTTTTAGTCAACATTCTAGATAAAATAAATAAATCTGTTAATTTCGAAACACTCATACAATCTGCGCGCGCACTCAAATGTATCGCTGAGCTCTATAGTAATAATTTATTAAATGGTCCAGATTCAGAGCAAGTGAAATCAAAGTATATTGATCTACTAACCGATGCGATAAACCTAATCCGCGATGAAAACAATAAGAAAGTGCACATAGGATTCTCCACTAGCCTACTAATCTGCTGCGCTTTTGCAAAACATCAATTCAAGCACGACCTCAAGTGGAGAAACTGTGTTCCAGAAAAACTTCAAAATGACACCAAAAAGACAATTGGCACAAATCTAACTTCCTCAAACACACAAACCCGTGCTTATGAATATATAAAGCATGTCACAAGCACAACCAAGGCTGTTATCACCTGTGAAAAATTTGTATGCGGATATAATATTGATATCGCTATTGAGCATCAATCAAAAAAAATCGCCATTGAAATTGATGGCCACTTTCATACTAAGGGTACAGAAAAATTAAGAGATTATATTCTTACTAGCGAAGGTTGGAATATTATTCATGTCGATATTAGCAGACCAGACGAGAAAGATAATCTCTACTCCATATTACAGAACATACTCTCTACCCATAAGATCACTCCCCCCACTGGCCACCAGGGCACTCGCCCCATCAGCCAGCTCTTTCCAACTCCTTTTGGAGACTCTAAAAAAAATCCTGTTAGTGACAACAAATCTTCTACAGATGACATAAAACCTCGAACCTTTAACGCAAAGTACACTCGATAACGAAAAGAACCAGGACGCACCTGCTAATTGCCCCAGCGGCCCACTTAACTTGTTGATTTAAAAAGAGCCCAACCTTAGGTCGGGCTGGCTGGTGTCTCATTTAAAATATATATGACTAACAATGGTGATTTTTCTCTGCCACTCTCACCTTAGCTTTTCACTCTTGAAGCTACTCAAAAATACACATTCAAATTCATCTCTTCAAAAACAATAAAAACCGTGGAGAAAATTTACATTTTCTTATCAGCTTATCTTAACTGAGACACCAGCCAGCCCGACCTAAGGTTGGGCTCTTTAAAAATCAACGAGTTAAGCAAGCTATTGGGACAATTAGCAGGTGCGTCCTCTAACCTTTACTTACGCCAATAACTTGGCATAAACAAAACTAAAATTGTAAAAACTTCTAGCCGGCCTGCAATCATGGCGAAAATTAAAACCCATTTTGCATAGACGGGAATGTGTTCAAAGTTGCTTGCTACGCCGCCGATCGCAGCGCCAGTGTTAGAGAGAGAAGCAGCCAAGGCGCCGAAGGCGGTGCGAGGGTCCAAGCCTAGCGCTAATAATGTTAGCAATAGAATAACGAAAAGAACGACAAATACGGCAACAAATCCCCAGGTAGCTTGGATGATGTTTTCCGGTAGAGTTTGCTCACCTAATTTTAAGGCGACAACCG
>CAYXLV010000411.1:0-1908 GCA_964465995.1 uncultured Coxiellaceae bacterium
GAAATTTGCCCCATTTAACCCCAGAAATTATCGTCAAGCAAAGAATGGATTAAGTAAAGTTTAAGCCATGCAAATAATCAATTTTTTTAAAGTTCAAAGCATCGCAAGATTTTTGTGGGATAATCAGTTTACCAAAGAAAAAAATCCTCTAAAGTTAAGTACCTACGCCAAAGAACAACTCGTAAATTTAAGTAACTTTAGTAAGTTATCAAGGCTAAAACTTGAATATCCCAATTAATTCTTGGGTTGTTCGAAGGATTTTTTTGCTTGATGCTTCATCAGTAAGAAAAATAGAACAATGATTTTAGACCCTGTTATGACAATGGCTAATTTTAATGCCTCAAAAGGGAAACCTCCTGACAATTATCCGGCGGGCACGGAAATATTTCATGAAGGCGAATCAGGAACGATAATGTACGGAATTATTCGGGGCGATGTGAATATTTCCGTCGATGGGAAAACATTTGAGACTCTGCATGCTGGAGATGTTTTCGGCATTGGCGCTATTGTTCATGCCGATCATCTTAGAAGCTCAACAGCAGTTGCCAAAACAGACTGTGAAATCGTTACCTTTGATCAAGAACATTTTCTTTTTGCGTCCCAAGAAATGCCAGTGTTTGCTTTGGAAGTCATGAAAAAATATACAGATCGACTGCGCTTTATTCGATGCTGATTTATATTGAATTATGAATTTATTTACAGATCTTTGGAAAGTCAAAATATTATAATCGCTAACAAAAAAAACTCCAGTTCTCAACAAATTTACTTGGTCAATTCTTGAATCTCATTTAATACACAGCATTTTTAGGTCTAGTGAGGTGAAGAAACAATTCCTCAAAGCAATGATTCGCAAGGGTTTTAAAAAAGTTGAGTTGCGTCACTCAAAAGATAAACGCTGTGTCACGTCTCTAGCTCAAGTGGAATGCAAGCAAACATCTGTCAAATCCCCCTTAAAAAGCATCATCAACTTTAAGACTTTATCAGGAGTATAGTTTTTTTTAATTGCAGTCTATCGGTTCTATGAAAGCATTGTTGGCAATGTCTCTGATTATTTTTGTTTAGTTCCTCTTAAGAGCTGCATGCCAAAAAACAAAGAGAATACGACTAATTCAGCAGAAAATAAGACGATTAATATAGAACAATCAAAATAGTTATTTGTCTCTATAATAAAGCTCGATAGATCTATGAATCAATCACAGGCTATAAACCCACTTAGTAGATCAACAAATCCTCACTATCTACTCGAAAGACTGAAGCAACTTTATGAAACGGTCGAAATAGAAGGAGAAGAAATTTTTAATCAGTGGAGTTTACAAAATAATTCATCTCCCTTTATCGTCAGTGCCCGCAATTTAGCTCACTATCTCGCGTTTCGGCGTCAAGATTTGCGTAGTCTACAGGCTGACTTGATGCCTTGGGGATTATCTTCCCTTGGCCGGATGGAAAGTCGAGTCTTAGAAAATCTCAAAGCCGTTATCTATACTTTAGAGCTTATTTGTCAGGCTTCTAGAGACGATGAGCACTCATATACACCGACAGATGATTTTTTTCAGGGAGATATTCTGCTTCGGAAAAATGTAGAAGCTTTATTCGGTGCTACTTCCCTTAAAACACCGGGATCACAACGACGAGTCAAAATTATGGTGACTCTGCCAACGGCCGCCGCAACAGATTATGCCATGGTGCATGATTTGCTGAAACGAGGGACCAACTGTGTACGTATCAATTGTGCTCATGATGAGCCGAGCATCTGGACTCAGATGATTCATAACGTTCGTCAAGCCGCCCATGAATTAGGCGTTACTTGTCCGGTGATGATGGATCTTAGTGGTCCCAAAATTCGCACGGGTATGGTGATCAAGCCACCGAACCAGAAACGGGTTTTTAAAGGGGATTTGATTTTTCTAT
>CAYXLV010000412.1:0-1908 GCA_964465995.1 uncultured Coxiellaceae bacterium
GATGGCTTTTGGGACATCTCCTCCCCTTGAATGCCCTTTTCAGCGTTGATTTTTAAATTTCTTTGGCATCTTCGAGGATGCCTTTTTTTTGGCAAAAATTCTATTGATGCGCTATCTTGGCACAAGAATAAAGATTTATTTTTATACATTTATGGACAATATTTCTGATATTAAACTAGGTACAATTAATGCAAAAATTCGGTTTGAAGTGTTAGCTAGTACAGCTAATTTGCCCCTTGCTTTAGCCTTACTCGATAAGTTAGATCAACATTTTTCTAAAATATAGAGTTTCTGAGATTTATTGCTACAGTAATTCGCTATATTTCTCCAGTGCTTGTACTGTTCGAGTTAAACCTTGATCTTTATATCCTGCGAGTAAATCATTAATACTACGGGGCGGATTCCTCAGACTTTCTCGTAATGTTCTCACTACATCACAAACGACCAAAGGGGCTAAATCTATCAAATGGCTGATAAATACATCTGGATTTTGTACTTCAATTCCATATTTTTTAATGTTTTGCGACGGAAAATCTGACTCATTACAAGTCACAATCACATCTGCTCTTGCACAAATTGCTGCTGCTAATATGTGGCGATCGCCTTTATCTGGCAACTCTAATGATTCAATCAGTTCCTGATAGCCATCTACTAAACAATCTCGAATATGACTATTCATCAAGTCTCTTGTTCTTTCTAGGCGTTTTTTTTCAATGTCAGGTCTATTTTTCAACAGATTTCTGATCCACTCATCATGAATTTCGTTTGTCCATTTTGCACGATACAAATCTTTTACAGCTAAACGCATCAGCAGATCTCTTACAGGTGCTTTGTACAGAACACAAGCATCGATTAGTGCGGTGAAATTGTTGGCAATCAATATCCCAATCCTAGTTCCTGAGCTTCTTGAGTTAGCTCATCCAGTGCTTGCATCCTTTGACTATCTATTTTTTGCTTATAATCCATCACATCTTTAAACAAAATCCGACGATGGGTTCCTACTTTTCGATAAGGCATTTCCTGATTCTCGATTAACTTAATCAAGAAAGGACGGGAGACATTCAAGATATCTGCGGCTTCTTGGGTTGTTAATTCTGCATGGATCGGTATCAATGTGACTGCATTGCCACCCGCCATCTGCACCAAAATCTCTTGCAATAGGCGAAAAGCACCTGAAGGAATGTCGATTCGCTCTTCGTTTCCTTCACTTATTTGGATATGCAGCCTGTAATTGCATGGGTGAGCTTCTAATTCTCTATTCTTTAGAAGCATCAACAATTGATGACTGGATTCCATTGCAAGCTGTGTTTCGGCTTGAGTTGGTACTACGGTACCCAAAACATTGGCGGTAATTGTCATGTTTTTTACCTATGTTTTCTACGCATTTTTTGCACAGATTACAACTCCATATTATAAACGAAATAATCGAAACGAGATCGCCCCTACTTACCTCTTCTGTCTTCGCTTAGGCTTCAATTTTTGCTGTAGACGCTGTAATTCCTGCTCTATCTGGGCTTGATAGGTTTTTGCATCTTCGGGAAGCCCTTGCTTTCGCTGTGCTTCGAGGGTGTTGCTCTGGTGCAAGATTTTGATTTTGTCTTGGGGGTTTGCGGTGTAGGCGATCACCTTTGAGAGTCAGCCCTAGATGTTTACGGCATTTCTGATTTGTTTATGATCTTCAGCACGGGGTTTCTTTTTATGGACTAGCCGAGTCAAGTTAGACTAGGGAAAGATTTTTATTGCATTACCCATTGTTAGTGAAGCTATCACCAACAAAATTAAAGTCCTTGACCTTGTTGCCATGAATTGAAACTAAGTTCCAGAACTAGCTATGACTTTTCAAGATATTCAGGCCCAAGTCCGGCAACTCCCTGATGCTGACAAATGGCAACTGGTCAGAATCCTGTT
>CAYXLV010000413.1:0-1903 GCA_964465995.1 uncultured Coxiellaceae bacterium
CTATTATTCAATATAAAATCATTACCAATCAAATTGACTGGCAAGACATTAATTTTAAAAATCTACCCAGCGATTTACCACAACAACTAGCCACTTTAATCTGGGGCTGCTCATTCTTTAGAGCAGGCACTTTAACTGTTGATCAGAGCCTATCACATGAGCAAATACTAGAAGCGAGATATCAGCAAGCTATTGGAGCTTGTGGAGATAGAAGCATTGTTTTCAAGTTTAAATTTGATCAATTAAAAAAGCAGAACCCGGATACCTATCAAGATTTTCACTGTCGCATTGTCTTCAATGACTGTCATGCTTTCGTTGAATTAATTAATACTAAAAACGATAAGCCTTTAATTTATACCATCCAGCTAGGTGGATTACCTGGAAATCTTGAAATCGACCGATCCATTCAAACCCAGCCAACACCACACGAAAAAAAATCAGCAAACCACCCTGCTCTAAGGTACCTATCTAAAACACCAACCGACCATCAATTACTGAAACTTTTATTCACCTGGGAGAAAAAGCACGACTCCGCTGCATTAGTTGAAACAACGCTATTTAATCACTTTATCGAACCCCAAAGAAACACGCTACTTCGCCTAAACAAACCACTCGACAGCTCCAATGTAGTAGCCAACTTCGCTCAACATTTACCAAAACATGCCTATTACCTGGTAAATTCTGCTAGCGACCTGCAATGGTCCGCACCAGGATTAAAATATCAATCCAAAAGCCTTAATGGTTTAACATTAAATATTGAGCAAGCATACTCTCCATTAAAACAATTTATTGAAGAAAATCCTGAAGGAACTATCTTTATCCACTGGGATAATTTTGATCCAACTGAAAGAGCTAGCCTACACTCCATACTTGAAGGTGAGCGAATTCTTGAAGGCAAACACTTCCCAACGTCTAACCCAATAGTGAGTTTTAGAACATACGATAATGGCAATGATTACGAAGAAGATGATTTTATTTCACGCCATCACTACGATAAAACCTGGGTAAACCCACAACATCAGCCAGATTGGTATAATGGGCAGTGCCATAAAACAGAACCCACCCCTGACACCAAAGCATTAAACATTAATTTATATGCGAGCAGTGATTGGGAAAAAATCTTATTTGGTACATTAAAGATAACCAACACCAAAAAGAATTCACAACAATTTGAATTAATTTGGAGTGATTTTTTAAGCACATTAGCTAGTGAAAATCCAAATCCTAACCTACACTTACTCAACCCACCTTGGCACCTACGTGAATTTCAATTATTTTGGCAACAAGCATTACAACAAGGTCACTTCTTTGTATATGGCTATCGATTTACTATTCCCCAAGCATTCACTTTAACTCATTCAGAGCAACAAAATTTTTCGCTAAACACTATTGCAACACCTCAAAGCAAAATTAATAAAGAATACCCACTCCATCAAGATAATTATCACGAACTTTTCAACCACTATAGCTTTAAAAATAATACCTTTATTAATCAAAAAGGCCTCATCGAAGATTGCAAGAATGGCCACCTCCGATTAATTGTCATTGAACATTTCAATTCCATGCAATGGCTAAAAATATTGGATGAAGCAAAATCACACAACACCATGCTGCAGCTTATCCTTGCAAAAGACATTACACTTCCAGAACAGATTCAATCCGTTGCACATGAATATTTATCAGTCAATATACCATCATTAACAACGCTAACAGATGCCACCAAACATGCCGGGTATCAAATCTTAATTAACAAGGATAAATCTCCTTGCATTAGCCAAACACTCATTAAGCAATTCCCAGACTGTATTTATATTCAGCTAAATGACTCACATGACTTTAGCGATTTATTTTATAAAATCAGCTCCTCACTTACCGACCAAAAGCTTGGAGCAAGCTTAACTAT
>CAYXLV010000414.1:0-1888 GCA_964465995.1 uncultured Coxiellaceae bacterium
CAATTATTATTACAACCTAGTGAATTGCGCGAACGTTTTTCAAAAAATATTTATGTCGCACCCCATGACAACAATCCAATCGGCCATATGCAACAAATTCTTGAGCAAGCGATCGCGGTTGAAGCCATTGAGAAAAAATTATTAAAAGCGGCACGCAATGGTGATATCGATGGCAAAAACTTAATGGAAATGATTCAAAGCGGTGTTGCCAAACAAGTGATCGAGCAAAACGAAGCCGAGCAATTAATCGCGGTTGACCAAGCACGCATGCAAGTTATTCACGTCGATGATTTTGCCGAAGAGGAATTGGCTTAAGATGGATAGAGTTTGGTTAGACAGTTACGCACCCGGTGTTCCAGAAACCGTTGATGTTGATGCCTATGCTTCGTTGGTTGAAGCTTTTGAAAAATACACCCAGCAATATGCCGACCACCCAGCTTTTTCAAACTTTGGGGTAAAAATAACTTTTAAACAGCTTGATGATTATAGTCGTCAATTTGCAGCGTTTTTACAGCATCATTTAAAGCTGTACAAAGGTGAGCGTTTGGCAGTGATGCTGCCGAATTTATTGCAATATCCCGTTGCCGTTTTTGGTGCTTTACGTGCTGGTTTAGTGGTAGTGAATGTGAACCCTTTATATACCGCGCCTGAAATTAAACACCAACTCAACGATGCCGGCGCCACAGCAATTATCGTGCTTGATAAATTCACTGAAGAATTAGCGCAAGCACTACCTGATATGCAAATCAAACATGTTATTGTGACTCAAATTGGTGATTTACTAGGTTTTCCAAAAGGCCCGATTATTAACTTTGTGGTTAAGCATATTAAAAAAATGGTACCAAAAATAAAATTGGATCATGCGATTTCTTTTAAACACGCTTTGCAGCAAGGTGCGACATTACCTTTTAATCCCATTGCACTCACCGGCGATGATATCGCTTTTTTACAATACACCGGCGGCACGACTGGTGTTTCAAAAGGCACGGTATTAACCCACCATAACTGCATGTCCAATGTATTGCAGTGTGCTGCGTGGGTGAAGTCAGCCATTAAACCAGGCGAAGATATCGTACTAGGCGCGTTGCCGCTATATCATATTTTTTCACTCACTGTTTGTTGTTTATGTTTTATGGTGTTAGGTGCTGAATGTTTATTAGTGACGAATCCACGCGACTTGGATCAATTAATGGCGCTATTGAAGAAAACACCACCCTCAATTTTTATCGGTATTAATACATTATTTAACGCGGTATTAAATCATCCTGAAGTTAACAGCTTAAACTTTTCAAAATTAAAACTCACCGTCAGCGGTGGAATGGCAACACAACGCGCAGTGGCCGAAGAATGGCAAAGTGTCACCGGCGTTCCGATTATTGAAGGCTATGGTTTAACCGAAGCCAGCCCAGTGATTTCAATTAATCCTCTGCACATGAAATGTTTTAATGAAAGTGTTGGTTTACCGGTACCGGGCACAGATATACAAGTGCGCGACGAGCAGGGCAATCCATTGCCACTTGGTAAAATCGGCGAACTCTGGGTAAAAGGCCCACAAGTGATGCAAGGTTATTGGCATCAACCAGAAGAAACCGACAAAGTAATCGACAAAGACGGTTGGTTAGCTACCGGCGACATCGTCACCGTTGATGAACGTGGTTTTATTTTTATCGTCGACCGCAAAAAAGATATGATTTTAGTCTCAGGTTTCAACGTCTACCCCAACGAAATTGAAGACGTCATCGCAGCCCACGCCGGCGTCAAAGAAGTTGCCGTTGTAGGTGTCACCAACGAACACAGCGGCGAAGCTGTTAAAGCATTTATCGTCAAAAAAGATCCCAACTTAACCGAAAAAGAAATCATCCGCTTTTGCCACGAATCACTCACCGCC
>CAYXLV010000415.1:0-1887 GCA_964465995.1 uncultured Coxiellaceae bacterium
CCCCTATCCCAGTGCCTTCTCATTAAATGAGACACCAGCCAGACCGACCTAGCAATGCGCCTCTTATTAATCAATTAGTTAGAGTTTGGTTTGGGACAATTAGCAGGTGCGTCCTGGTTTGATAAGACTTTTTTATGCCTTTTTTGAAAGAAGCAGCATTTTTTATCTATCGATTCTCCGAGTCTAGTGAGTGTATGACTGGTGCTGTAGATGTATTGGCTGGATAGGATGCTGGTGTGTTTATCAAACATTCGCTTCATGCCATCACTGAAAAAGCGGATGATGCGATGCCAGTTGGATTCGGAGTTGAGTGTTGTTGTTTGCAGTTTTTGTTTGATGTTTTGTAAATCGCTATAAATTGCTTGGGCATCCGTTACTTTTATTTTTCGTGCTTTTATTTCTTTAATTTTATTGCGGATGCTGTATAAGGTGATTGGCTGCGAGCCAGTATTTGTGGATTGAGCCTGTTTAGGTTGGCCGAGGATACTTTTGATAGTATTTTTTTTGTTTATATCGTGCGTATCATTAAGCTTATCTTCCATGACTGCAATCAAATTATTATTGAAAAGATACATTTTTTCCAGCAACACGCGCGATTCTAGTTGTAATTTCCGTTTATTGCAGCGTGATTTTATTTTTTGCTCAAAGCTTTCTTTGTTATCGTGGATGTTGTTAATTTTTTGAGTTGTTGCTTTTAAGTTTGTAATGACAGGGTCTTGCGCTTCTGGGTCGCAGCTTGCTACGCATTGATTGGCTGCATCATTCAGTAAAATAATAAAGTCATACAATTTAAAATTTTCGCGACGATCTTTATGGAATGTCTCGTAATTTACATCAGACATTTGATTATATGCGTTGATAATTTGTGCTCTAGTGTCTGAAGGTGCTTTTGTTAGTTGTCGTATGAATAGCTCAAAGGACTTTTGTACAATTTCATTGGTTTCTATAATGTTTTCAGGTTTAGGTATTGCTTTAGATAATTTAACTTCATGAGAATCAACAAGTTGATAATCAGCAAGCTTGGCTAATACTCTTGATAAAGAAAAGTAATCAGACGCTTGATCATTGGCTACATTACATACGGCCTCTGGTGACATATAGAAAGGAGTGCCACAATAATACGATGAGTCATCTTTATCAGTAACTGAAACCGAAAAATCAATTGCTGTGACTTTATTTTCTTTAGCGCGGTAGATAAGGTTGTCAGTTTTAATGTCACGATGCACAATGCCTTGCAAATGCAGTTTATAAATTTCTAGGCATGTGAGCAGCATGACGTTGAGTAGTTTATAAATTGGAGCTCCTGCTTGGGACTTAAGGAAATCTTCAAGGTTTTCACCGTCATAATAAGGCATCGGCAGCAAGGCTTCTGTACCGTGAGAGGCTACTTTTTTTGTAGTGGTGAGATACAGTCCTAGATGCTGTAAGAGTTTTTTTTCAGTAGTAACAATCTTTTCAAAATACGCAGATGATCTAAAGTTTTCTTTAGTAAAGACTTTTATCGCATGTTTTTTATCGGCTGATTGATAAACCTCTCCAAAACTGCCTTTGCCAATAATACCTTCCTTATGATCATAGGCATATGGTACGCCTCCAACGAAAAGTACCTTTTTACCACCTTTAGTTTCATACACGCCATCACGGTAAGCTGAGAATTTGCTTCTATTATTTGGCCCTGCCTGTCTTACAGTTTTATTATTTTTCATTCATATAGTCCTAGTTTTTCCCTCTGATTCTACTATATGAAACTTAAAAAAATCTTAAATAGACCAGGACGCACCTGCTATTTGTCCCAAGTGGTACCTTAACTAATTGATTTAAATAAGGAGCAACGCTAGGGCGGGCGGGATGGGGGGGGGGTTGTGTCAGAAATTAATCGAGGGGGGT
>CAYXLV010000416.1:0-1887 GCA_964465995.1 uncultured Coxiellaceae bacterium
ATAATAAATAAGGGATTCCAAATGCACAAATAGTATCCCAAAGTATCTTTTGAATCATCAAATGGCCGCAATCAAAATTTTGATAATGTCCGTCAAAATGGGTGAGCAGAAGTTGGAAGTATTCTAAATAAGTGTGATTGTAGTTTTTAATGTGCTTCGTGGTGTTCTCACCAGTTGAATCTCTAGCGATCAGATCAGTGATGTAAGTGTTCCCAAGTGCTATAAAATCATTTCCGGGGGAGTAAAAAGGGTCTGCAAATACACCAGCTTCGCCAGTTATATACCAACGATTTTCAGAATAAAGCTGTTTGCAACTATAAGCATAATTTTTTAACCATCTAAAATCTTGTAATTGATTTTTCACTGATTGCAGTTTTGAGTGGCATTGCGGCTCATGAATGGCTAGCCATTGTAGAGTGGTTTCAAAATTCTTAAAGCAATTGGAGGCGTGCTGTTTAGGATCATAGACAATTCCAATACTGGTCGAGCCGGATGCCAGTGGAATAAGCCAGACCCAATACCCCCGGCCCATTAGATGGTTTGTGCTAAAATAGCGTTGATTTAATGGATTTCTTGCATGCCAATCTTTGCTGTCAGACCAGGTATTTATATCAACAACGCAGTTTAGTCTAAACCAAGCAGCGCAGCTATCATGGGTAACAGGCTCAGCTAAATCTAATTTTCGCTTTAACAATCCAAAGCGACCTGTGGCATCAATTAGCCACTTTGCCTGTAGTGTTTTTTGTTGATTGTCTTGATGGTAATAAATGCGATGCAGTATTGAGTCGTCATTTGATAGCTCAACGTTTTTAATATTGGACTTTTCTAGAATTTCAATTCCTGCTTCTTTATTAATTTCGTAGAGATGATTTTCAAAGCGTCCACGGTCAATTTGGTATGTTGGCACTGGGGTGGGCAGTTGTGCTGAACCCATTTCGAAACGCTCAGTGATATCTGAATTATCTGTGGCAGGGAAAAAATACCGTAAGCCAAGTTTGAAAAATTGGTTGCGTTCTAAATGTTTTTTTAGCCCTAGATTTATTGAAAAATAATGTGCACCCATTTCAACGGTTGATTCTCCAACTTTTATGGCTGCTTCAGGCAGAGGGAAACTATTTTTTTCAAGGACGGTAATTTGTAGTTGTGGTAGTTTTAGCTTTAACTGTCGAGCTAGAGTTAAACCGGCAATTCCAGCGCCCATTATGACAATGTCAGTAGATTGATTCATTTACCTGTCCCTTTAGTAATTTCAATGAAATATCGCAAAAAATCCAGAGCCAAGGCTAACCTTTTTTTAATAGATTCGCTATAGGAAGAATCGATCAATCTTGGGTTGATTTGATGGGTTGGGTGAAAATGATTAATTTTTAGCCTGGCAGCCCTAAAGCAAGACTTGACCGATCCTTTTTACCGGGTATGATCTGCCTCCATGAGTCGAATGCAGTTTCAATTACTTTCTCAAGATGGTGCAGCGCGGCGCGGGCAATTGCAGTTTCCGCGTGGTGTTGTGGATACGCCAGCATTTATGCCGGTTGGTACGTATGGCACGGTGAAGGCGATGAGTACCGCTGAAATTAAAGGTATGGGTGCGCAGATATTGCTGGGTAATACTTTTCATTTAATGTCGCGGCCAGGGCCAAAGGTAATTAGTCAGCACGGTTCTTTGCATCAGTTTATGAATTGGCATGGACCAATTTTGACGGATTCTGGTGGTTTTCAAGTATTTAGTTTGACCGACTTGCGCAAGCTTGATGAAGAAGGGGTGACGTTTCAATCGCCATTAAATGGTTCAACAGTGCATTTAAGCCCTGAGCGTGCCATTCAAATGCAACATGTGTTGGACTCGGATATTGTGATGATATTTGACGAGTGTACGCCATACCCAGC
>CAYXLV010000417.1:0-1871 GCA_964465995.1 uncultured Coxiellaceae bacterium
GTTGATACACTATAAACAACTCATTTTCTCTAATCGCCTTGCGCAACTCGATTTCTTTCCTTAACCGGGTTTTTACTAGCACATTTAATTGTCTGGTAAAATATTGAAAAGTATTACCACCCAACTCTTTTGCTTTGTACATCGCCATATCAGCATTTTTTAACAGCTGGTTAGGATTAGTTCCATCCTGAGGAAATAAACTAATACCAACACTGCAAGTAACAGCAAGCTCATGCTTATCAATTGCAAAAGGCTCCTCAAATATTGAAAGCAATTTATAAGCGATACTGGTGACATCTTCATTATTATGTAAATCACTTAAGACAATAATAAACTCATCACCACTTAGTCTAGATATAGTGTCATCTTTTCGAATCACTGCCTGCAATCGCTTTGCAACATCACATAATAGATCGTCACCAATATTATGCCCAAGACTATCGTTGATTAATTTAAAGCGATCCAAATCCAAAAATAACACGGCGAATTTTTTGCCGCTACGCTCGCCCACAGAGATAAGCTGACTGATTCGATCATGCAACAAGATTCTATTGGGTAAATTCGTCAAATCATCATGCATTGCTCGATATTCTAATTCTTTCTCTAAGAATGTTCGCTGAGTAACATCATGAAATCGCCACACCCTACCCTTTATATCTTCTTTTACAACATACGGCTTGGATGTGAACTCAAAAATTTTGCCATTTTTCATTTCAAGCAATAAATTCACTTCATGCGATTTGTCTTGTGAGATTTTATCCAAAGCTTGAACATAATCCTCCGGTGATAACAGGTTTCTAATTAAATACTCTTGCACCAATGACTCATTCCTTGCCTCCAAAACAACCTCGGGGATACCCAATAATTTTACAAAATGAAGGTTATAATCAATGATATTTTTCGATGGGTCTGTAGCAAACATTGCATCCGTGGTTGAATCAAGCGTGGTTTTTAAAAGTGACAATGAACGATTAAGATTCTCTGACTGTTCTGCTATTGATTTTTTCAGATATTCAGTTTCTTTTTCTATATTCTGCGTTGCAAGCCACTTATTCGATAAAGCACAAGCTAACTGCCGAACCGCCGCATGATCAAAAGGTTTTTTAAGAATAACGAAATTGTCATTCATGCCAAGCTCGCTGACAGTATCCTCCCAAGAATAATCTGAATAAGCGGTACAAATAACAACCTGAATTTTAGGATCAATTTTCCAGATTCTTTTTATAGTCCTGATCCCATTTATTCCTGGTGGCATGCGAATATCCACAAAAGCCAGCGCATACGGCTTGCCCGATCTTATTGATTGGATAACTTTTCGCACACCATCACGCCCCTGATCAGCTGTATCAAAATGAAAATTGGGCAGCAAATATTTTTGTTTTTTGTGGTGCTGCTCTTTTTCACCGAATAGTTCAGCATCTAATTTATCGAACTGCTTAGATACAGCAGCACCATTGGTGAGCACACTCTTTAGATCCTCATGAATATTACGATTATCGTCAATGATAATAACGTTTAGATCTAAATTTGACATTACTTAGCCACCTCCTGTCCAATAGCTGGCAAAATTAATTTAAAGGTGGCCCCCTCACCTTTGCCTTTGCTTTCTGCCTCTAATGAGCCACCTAATTCTTTTGCCAGTAACGCGCTGCTGTATAAACCAAACCCGTGACCATTAATTTTCGTGGTGTAACCAAAATCAAATATTTTATTTAGGGAAGTTGAAGCAATGCCAATACCATTATCATGGATTAGTATTTCAATACCATTTTGTTCAGAATTATGAACAGTAACAGAAATTTTCTTTTTAGCATTTCCCTCTGTTTGCATTAGAGCCTCTTTTGAATTTTGTAATAAATTAACTAATATTT
>CAYXLV010000418.1:0-1869 GCA_964465995.1 uncultured Coxiellaceae bacterium
CTATTTGGCAAATTACAAATTTATTATGAAAACCTGCCTTGCAAAAAAAATGAGCGCGACTTTTGGCAAGAACAATTTAGGCTTTATCATAGAGCATTTAATAAAACGCCATCGCATCTAATGCAAGATTTGCTTGCGCTTTGCTATGAAGGAAATTTCTTAGCAATGCAAGAAGAGCTTCTAAAGCAAGATGATTCTTTGGTGATTAATACATTATTTGAAGCACAAACGCTTGATTGCACGCAAACTTCGCAGTTTGTTGCGCCGATGACAATTATGCAGTTGGCTCGCGATAATCAGAATTTTCTTAATTTCATTTATGCGCGATATAAGGACTCCCCTAAATTAACGGTCTCGCTTGCAAAATTTGCGGTGATTTGTGGCCAAGATCAGCAAACCCTTGATGCTATTGCGCTGGAAAAGGAAACCAATGAGCTGATGGAGACGGCAATTATTTACAGCGGCACTAAAGACAACGTGGAGTATTTGTTTAATCGTTCAGACTTTAAATTATCAACACAAATGCAGGATAGCTGGAATTTGCTTAGCCTTGCCTGTCAATATAATCATGCCAAGGCCTGCGAAATATTATTGAGCAATATGTCTAAAGTTACAAAAGAGGCATGGGAGCTTGTTTTTCAATTTGGTAGCTACGATGCTTTTTTAGCGTTGGAGAAAAAAGAGCCGCGGCTGTTGTTTGCTCTGGAGCAATATAAGTATATCGGCCAATATGGGTATGAACAATTTATTACAAGGATGCTTGAAAATAGTCAAAAACTATCAGCAAGTCCAAGTCTTGAATACATCCTAGATGCTGCTGTGCAATTTCAACAATATGGAGTTATTCAGCGCATCCTAGATAACTTTCAATTGGTCGAGGATGATGTTCTTGAGCTGCTTGCGCTAAACCAGCAAACGCTTGAGCATAATGATTCTAAATTTGTTGTTACATACAAAATTTTTTCAAGACTGTTGCATGCTATTGTGACAACTGCTGATTTGCACATGCTGAATTATTTTATCGACAAATATAAATTGCAAAAACTAATTGATTGTAACAACGCAAACCTTGAAACACCTTTGCATGTGGCTAGCAAACTAGGGCATTTAGAAGTGGTTAAGCGATTGCTAGAGTTGGGTGCCAAGCAAGGCATAAAAACTAAAGAAACGCTTGATGAATTTGCTTTGGTATTGAGAAAAGGTGATATAAAGTTGATTGATTATTACCTGACTGCTCAATCTTATGATTACATGACCGAGCTTGGTTTATATGCAAGCCTTGAGTTGGTATTTCAAAGTTGTAACACTGAAGCGGTTCAATATTTTATTCAAAAATTTCCAGAGGAGTTAAAGGACAGCCAATACCTTAACGCTGCCAGCGAGAGTTTAAATATTATATTTGTAAAACTACTAACGGCTCATGGCGCTAAGGTTGAAATGCAGCAGCTAAAACATGCTTGCATAAACAGCAATCAGCAAATTATTGAGCACTTTGTTACACAAATTAGCAATATTAATAACAAAGACGAGGAAGGTAATACATTATTACATCAGTTGATGGCAACGCCTAAGCCAGTGCCATTGGCGGTTATTGAAATTTTATTCAACAATGGACTGCAAATAGACGCAAAAAATAGTGCGGGCATAAGTAGTCTAGGCCTATTTTTGGAAAAATACATATTTGCTAAATACATCGGCGGCTATAAAGACAACGGTTTTCTCCAGCAAACGATTGCAAAAGCGGTGCAGCTTGTCTTATCACATAACACAGCATCGCAGTTACCGCGCGGGGAATCCCATTTCTTGACTACTCGATTGCATCTATCCTGCATGACCCGTGATGCAAAGCTTGTAAAGACAGAATTAATT
>CAYXLV010000419.1:0-1622 GCA_964465995.1 uncultured Coxiellaceae bacterium
GGGTAGCAGTAGCGCAATGGTTTTTCATGATGTGTTGCGCAATCATCAGCGACAATATCAATCACGTCGCCATGAAGTGAAGCATTATTTGCAATTAACTGAACGCCAATTGCGCCAACGCTTGGCGGATGATTTGTACGATCAAGGTTTCACGAATGATGATGTGGATGCTTATATACATAAATTAGCCTGGAAGAAAATTGCACATAGCTTTTGGGGTGGTGCCAGTTTTGATAAAGCGGGTGCTGCTGCGAGCAATGATTCAGTCTTTGGGGAGCGTCAAGCAGTGAGTGAGAAAATGCAATGGAGTGCGCACGCGAGAATGGCATTACATCGTCATGCGCAGCGGCAATTTGCACATCAGCAAAGTCAGCAGGGCATTTACTCTAACTATGCATACTGCCCAATTCCAGTAGATGCTTCTCTTACCGATGCCAATCACTTTACGCAAAAAACTGGCTTATCTTATCGTAGTGTAGCCGCTAATACGTTGTGGGATAAACAGTATGAGCAAGGTTTTGTAAGGCAATTAACGCATCGATTATCCGGTGATTATTATCAGCAAGCATTGGCGCAACGACTTGAAAATCCACCGCATCCTTTTTCCTACTATGCCAAAAACTTGGCGATAGGTGCTGCAAAAGGTTTATATAACTCTGTGGTTGATACTGACAACATGTTTGAGCTAGCAAGCCATTTTTCGCTGTTATTTTACGGTGTTCCGTTAGTGGATGGTGTGACGAGATTGTTAACCGGTCGTCCTTTGCTGGATCAGATCAAGCCGCTACCAACACCGGGTATCCAGAAATATAGTGCATGGGCAGTTTATATCGGTACTTTTTTTATTGGGAATGACTTTGGTATTTATGGTATCACCGAACGAGGAGTGATTGCTGCACGTAATTTAGGTGTAAAAAGATATACGCTGTTCAAAGAAGTGGTGAGACAGCGTCGCGCCATTCATCGCGCGGATCCTTTTTTGCGTAAGCTAGGGCATGCCAGTATTTCCCATCCCGAGGAGCATGCAGCGATTATGAAGTCGCTTGAGGAATATGGCGTGGAGGTGAATTATGCTGATGCGAATATTGCTTTTTCACCAAGCGCATCGGGTGGTGAAACTGGTAATAGCATATCGTTGCCAGAACATTATTCAATTTCAGCATTACGCCATGAATATGGTCATTTTATAGATCATATGGAATTAGGCTTTCCCAAGTTTGGTGAATACTTTAGCAAGCCACATTTATTTATTAACAGTGAGCGCCGGCAATATTTAATGGAGATTCGCTTTGCAAGACAAATAAAAGATCGACGCATTCGGCGTATTTTAATTGAAAATTATCTGAATGAGCGCAACACTTGGGCTGAAAAATTTTATGAAGATGGGCGTTATGGTTATCATCCTGATGATTCAACAACGCCTAAGGCGGGTTATTAAGTTTGGTTATGGAAGTGTTAATATTGCTGTCACTGCATAACCTTGTTTTACCCGCAAGTTAGGAAAGCAGGTTGGTGATTATTTTTTTGTGAATTTAGCTTCTTAAGTATTGCATCTTCACTTAAAACCGAAGCCTGCATTATTGGGCAACCTCACTGGCGTTCGCGGCTCGGATGTCATGCAT
>CAYXLV010000419.1:1632-1859 GCA_964465995.1 uncultured Coxiellaceae bacterium
ACCCTCTGGGGCGTTGGGGGCTGGTTTGTCTTGATTTGCCATTGGGCTTCACATCCAAGCCACGAACGCCAGTGAGGTTGCTCGACAATATCAACTGTTGTGCAATTTTAATATGAGGAATATGACTCTTTTTTTATTCTGGTTACAGTCTTTGGCAGCAAAAATAAAAATTAACCCGCGCAGATCAAGCTGCGAGCATCTGCGGTGATGCTCGCAGTATCACCAAT
>CAYXLV010000420.1:0-1857 GCA_964465995.1 uncultured Coxiellaceae bacterium
GATAATGAATACATCAAACAGCCTGTTAACTATAAAACCAGAAGAAAAATACTACCCGATTATAAAAATCACTGTGCCTGACAACCTAGACAAGCCTAACGAAGCTGCAGCATATCGAATCAAGCGCGACTCAATCATTCAAGCAATAGCGATTTTCATCGGCAAAGAAAGCCTAATAGAACACAAGCTTATTGGTGACCAAACTCGATATATTGTTGTCCAACAGCTTTTCAAACCCACAGACTGGAACTATGAAAATTTCCCTGTCAATCAAATTATTTCAGCATTAAAAATAAATTTTGAAACAAAGTACACGCCTTACAAAGCGTTTGAAAAAGCGCGTCTATATAAAGATTCATTACACAAAATCAACCAACCACCTAACCCCATACTCGCTAAAAGTTCATCAATATACAATGCCATATCAGGCGATGATTACCCTATTTTTAAAATACTCATAAAAGATACCACCACCACAGAAAACAACATCACCGTCGCCGACATAGAGAGCTTACTTGAATTGCGTATTGGAAACCTAGCAACAACCGCACTCAGCTTATATGCGCTGCATGAATTACCAACCGCAGCTATTGTGACCATACTGAAATTCTTACCGTTGCAAAACGTCGCTCAACTTATAAAAACCAGCAAAGTCATGCGAGCAGTGTTTGCACTTGCGATGCTAGACCCAACAACTCCCAATACCATTGACACAGTCATTAATCAATTTTGGCTTAACCGCCAAAATCAGCTTTTTCCACTTCCACTAGCAAAGCCTTTGCCTTCAACCGCCAGCCGGCACTACTACATTAACTTGTGTGCACACCTGGAACGGCAAACAACAGCAATGCGAAATAATTACTACTATGCAGAAGCAGAAGATTTCAATTTCAGTTACTGGGTGTTAGCGGCACAAGAAGGCAACCTAGAAGTATTTAAAAAATTTCCCTTTGCCAAAATAAAGTGCTTCACCCAAGCTAAAAATGACTGGGGCTTATCCATCCTTGCACAACTAAAAGAGCACAACCAGCAGCATATTTTGCAATGGATTTTTGAAAACAAAAAAATAAAAATCAATCTCTCAGGCTATAAAAAATTGTCACATATAACGCAACCCCAGCAAACACAAATTATATTAGCACTGCTGCTTGATCAAGTGGATTTTTTACAAAACAATCAAATAGACGCCAAACTAGATTTAAAACTAACCCGCGCTATAAGTTTGTTCGGCAAAGACACTATCGAAGACCCGCTAAAACTCGTTGATGCCAAACAGGATGCAATTGGATTTGCACTTTATTTTAATAGCCCAAATTGTTTGCAATATTTATCAAGCCAATTAAACATGCAAAATCAACAACACGCTGATATAGCTAATGAACTTAGATTGAAGTTCAAAAAATCTGCCGAAGAGGTCAGCTACCAAACACTACGCAGTCTCACCCCAATATTAAATAAACAACTTATTCGCCTCGACCGTATTAAAGAGATTATCCAATACCATAAAGACCCACGCATTGGGCTGTTACTTTTAGAAATAACATTCGTCACAATCGCTAACCTAGCTGTCAACGAAACCCCACCAAACAAAGACCTTACCATTGAAAATCTCAATATTTTAGTAACGCAGCTAAAACCTCTAAGTTACGGTATTTGTAATGATATTATTTTAAAATTTCTTGACGCCATTCTTGAGAAAGTCGATAAGAATGAAGGGCAGCTTCATCAACTACCATTTGCAACGATAGAAGAAGAATTCAAAAGCTGCATGCCAGACAAAGAAAAAGACAACAACAACAATAACACACCCAGCCCGATATCTTTTTCAAAATAAATTCACCAGCCCCCAAACATCGC
>CAYXLV010000421.1:0-1857 GCA_964465995.1 uncultured Coxiellaceae bacterium
CCATGAACCATTTCATTTTTTTTATTTAAGTAAAACAAACACTTACAAGAAAAAATGGTTCATAGATAGCTGTCGTTCATACATATGAACCATGTTTTATGAACCATTTTACCCTATTTTTAAAGTAAACGGATTTTTTTATTTACTTGACTTCAACCAAATAATAAAAGATATTATACTTAATTGGTTTACATAAGGAGTATAAATGCAGGCTTTAAATGTTAAACACGATCTTGGTGAATCGCTTCCAACGGAGTTTGTTTTGGAGCGTAATGAGTATCAAAATGGTTACAAGCACACTGCAAGTGTTAGTAAAGATTTTTTTATTCCATCATGGTGGCCTATTGCACGATGCGCACATTTTGGAACACCGCATCCTGATAAAATTGACTTGCCTTGGAATCCTGAAGAAAGGATGAGCAAGAAAGATTTTATTCATTGGATCCATGTTTCGATAGCGAATGAAGGACCATTTGGTTATGATCCGGAAATGCAATTAAATTCAGTCATCAAAGAGCGTAGCCCTTTAACATCACAGTCTATGGAATGGGTTGCTCATTCCCCGGAAGTTATAAGGAAGAGCAAAACACTACCATATGATGTTGTGATGGACGAGTAATTCGCTGCAACATAGCGAAGAGTATTTAGAGGGGTAAGGGCTTTTGTCTGCAAAAAAGGGAGAAAAAAATGGGATTTCCATCACATATAAATATAAATGTAGAGTCAAAAGATACATATAAAAACAACGATACAGCAAATGAAATGTTTCAAAAGATAGCAGTTGAGTTGCGTTCGTATCACAATCAAAAAGATTTAATACAGTTAGGAAAAGATTTTGTATCCTTCGTTGTCGAAATGGAGAGGGATGTTTTCAAAAATAAAAACGATGCTGTTGATGCGTTGCTACGCGTATTTACAGATAAAAACTTAAAACAATTGAGGGAAGAAGATGAGTAAAAAAAGAGTTACTAAATCCGGGGCAGGTTTTATAGACGCAATGCACCAAGCTCAAGATGAAGATAGATTAACAGCAAGAAATTTAAGAAGGCTTGCGTCAAGAAAAAGGTGGACTAAAAATAATGGTCAATCTACAGAAAAATTTAAAAAATTATTGGGAGGTAAAGATGAAAAAAGAAAAAGTTGAGACATTTGTATATCATGCTGAATTAGAAAGGGTAGTCGATGGTGACACTATCGATGTTACTCTTGATCTTGGTTTTAATGTTAAGCTGCATAAACAAAGATGTCGTTTAGCTGGTATTGATACACCAGAATCGCGAACCAGAAACTTAGTTGAAAAGGCATTAGGTAAAAAAGCGTCCGCACGATTAAAAGAGTTATGCGCGAAAAAATTAAAAATTAAATCATTAGGCGTGGGAAAGTATGGCAGAATATTAGCGATACCATATACAGAAGATGGTCAGGACATTTGTCAGCTCCTTATCAGTGAGGGCCACGCTGTTGAGTATCATGGTGGAACAAAAACAAAAGTATGGGGGAAATAAAAATGAAAAGAGAGCCGTTATTTACATGGTATGAAAAATTAAGCATGTATTTTGTTGGTCTTGTTGTTATGGCATTTATTATTGTTATAGGAGATGTTAAAGCAGCAAGAGAAAAAAACGAGAAAATACAAGAGTGTGTGCAGTTTTTGGAGGAAGAAAATCATGAATGATTGGTGGTGGAAAAGCATTATCGCACTAATCTTTTTTAGTATGATAATTATTTTATCTAGTAATGCTCGCGCGCAGTCATGGGAAAAGATAGCGATGTGGGTAGTTGCATCTAACCTTATTTTATTGGCTGCTGAAGAGGAAGAAGAAAAAGATTGTGTCCCGGTTTATATTGGTCCTGGAT
>CAYXLV010000422.1:0-1846 GCA_964465995.1 uncultured Coxiellaceae bacterium
GAAAAGTTAGAGTCCTGGGCATCAAAATTGTTACCAAATGCTTAATGACCCTTTTCTCAGTCAAAATGGTACACTAATCTAAAAATTCAAGTTAGTGTACTAATTCGGATTTTGTTCAAATTAGTACACTAGATTAGAAACTTGAGTTAGTGAACTAAATCAGATGTAATTCAAATTAGTACACTAACTGAGAAAATATGTAATCGATAAACAATATTTTGAAATTTTACAAAGAAAACAACAAGCATTTCAGTCACAAACGTATCCGTCCGAGCAACGACACCTATACAGCATCAATAAATTTCTATAATAAAATTTTTTTCAATAGGGTTTCCAGTTATAAGGCAGTAAGGTATGCAGGTCTTTATTGAGTGTATTGGGTAGTTTTGTTAGAACATCTTTTAAGTAATCAAAGGTATTGACGTTACACTGCTTACACGTTTCAATGATGCTGTAGATGATGGCCGCAGCTTCAGCGCCCTCATGGCTTCCTGCAAACAAATAATTTTTCCGACCAATGACTAAGGGCTTTATGGCACGTTCAGCGGTGTTGTTATCAATATTTAAAAACCCCTCGCTGCAATAGCGAATTAAAGCACGCCAGTGGTTGAGCGTATAATCGATGGCTTTTCGCATAGGCGTTTTAGGCAAGGTTTTTCTCTGATGTTTGGTAAGCCAATGATGAAAGGTTCTTAAGATAGGTTTGGCATAATTCTTCCGATAAAACTTCTTCTGAGCATAAGTACTATATTTTAATAAAGCGCTTTCAATCGCATAAAGCTTGCCAATTAAAGCCAATGCATCGTCAGCTAGGGACGGGCCTTTAACAGCTTGGGTGATGTCAAAAAACTTTCGCCTTGCATGTGCCCAGCAAGCCACTTCAATAATGTGACCACCTTCGTAAAGTTTATCGTAACCAACATACGCATCGGCCTGTAAAAAGCCCTGATAATCTTTCAAATATGCCGAAGGGACTTTTTGACTGCGCGTTTTACTGTAATCATAAAGCGTACACGGAGGCCCATGTATGCCGGTGGCCACATACACCCATAATCGCCCCGTATGGGTTTTTCCTGACGCTTGTATGGGCAAAGGCGTATCATCCGTATAGAGTTGTGGTGATGGCAGCAAAGCACCTTGCTTCATGGCCATAACAATGGGTTTAAGGCTTTGTGCACACTGCATCACCCAATCACATAAGGTCTTGCGTGAAATTTCATGATGCAAACGGCGAAACCGTTGCTCTTGTCGATAAAGTGGCATGGCATCTTGATATTTACTGATTAAAACTTCAGCCAATAAACCAGGCCCCGCTAAACCTTTGTCGATGGGTTGGTTGGGCATAGGTGCTGTGACGACATAAGTTTGGCAACAAGGACAAGCGTATTTATAGCGCAGATGTTCTAAGACATAAAGTTCTGCAGGGCGATATTCCAATTGTTCACTCATCACACTGCCCATGCGCTTTAAGTAAACCTGACAATCTTCACAATATTGTTTGTCTTTCGGCAAGTCATGTATCACCCGTTCACGCGGGAGTGACTTTGGTAACTTTCGATGGCCATTGCGACCATTTTTTTTCAAACCATCATTATTGGAACGTCCAGCCCCAGGGGAATTTTTATTGTCAGGTGGATTTATCTGGCCCTCTTGCTCTTGGCCCTTAGGAATTTTTTCGGTTTTTTTGCCATACAATTTTCTCAGCAATTGCTCGAGCTGTTGCTGCAACTTTTGAATCGTTATCGTTTGCAAATGAATTTGTGACTGCTGCACTTCAAGTTGCTTTTGTAGCGATGCATTCAGTGCTTGTTGCTGTTGTAATAAGGTTTCGAGTGACACGATATCA
>CAYXLV010000423.1:0-1842 GCA_964465995.1 uncultured Coxiellaceae bacterium
CAGAAGACTCTGACATCCGAGCCACGAACGCCAGTGAGAGGTTGCTCGACAATAACAGCTGTGATGTGAATTTAATGTGAGGGACATGGCCATTTTTTTATACGACACAACACTTCTGGCAGTAAAAAAAAGCCATCCGCACTACCTATGAAACAGATACCCCAACCAATACAGCATGTAGCGCCGGCGTGTGCCTGGCATCATGCAGAGTGTTTTTCCTAAAAATGTAAGAGTAAGTGGTTTCAATCGCTACAGTCTTGTTAATAGGGATATCCAACCCAACTGCAATTTCCGGGCGGTAGGCATGCTGCTTGAGCAGCGCATTGGTGCTTAAGTACACCTTGCTTCTTACATACGCTAAACCCGTTTTAAAAAAGACCAACAAATGACGAGTCGGTTGATAAGACAGTCTAGCCAAAAAATCTAGCGCATAGCTTGTCACCAACATATTAACAACACTGGTTGGATTTGCCTGAAAGAAAGTAGTAATTCGCCAACGTAAAAAACCGTATTGCATCATTCCAAGCTCTAACCCAGTGTATTGATTAAAGTGGTATCCAAGCATCATTCGTCCGGCGACATTGGCATTATGTTTTTCAGTAGTCACTGCCGTCACCACCATACCATCAAATTGACTCGTCCCTGCGTTGCCGTTAGCCAGAGCCTGGCCACCATAGCCAATTTGAGCGCCGCCATAAAAACCTGCTGATTGATCAGCGATGGCAAACATTGAATAAAAAAATAACATCGTAGTCGATAAAATGAGGACTACTGCTTTTTGCATCCGTTGCACCTTCTTCATAGTGATAAACACGGCGATTATATGAAGTACTTTTGTAATAGGCAAACAAAAATTTGTATTTACCTGCATGCTTGGCTGCTAGCATGTCACATTTATTAACAAGGAAAAGTGATGCCATATTTTATAATTGCCGCATTTGCTGGGCTACTTTTATTCTGGCAAACCGGATTGGCAACAATTGTATTTTTTGCCTGTCCAGCACCCACGCAGATTATTTACTCAGCACAAATTGATGCGCAGCGACTTTATTCTGTCTACGCCACAATTAATGATATTAAGCAAACAGGTAATACCTTTCTGCTCAGCGGGAAAACTGCTTTAAGACAACCAGAACAATTAATGCGAGCCGACTGGCAAAAAGATCATTTGGCTTGCTATTATCGAGCTCAATTGAAAACCCATCCGCAAGCTCAATATATCAAGCTATTATCACAAGCCGCTCACACGCCACTTTTAGCGCAGTGTCGCTTTATTTATTTGCTAAGCGGTGCTCACCAGTGCTTTGGCAATTCAGTTGATTGCACACTGGCTTGTGAGGTTTTGTAATGCAGTGCTGACAAGCTGTTGATCATGAACTGAATGTGTACGCCGATAAATTACACTATACTTAGCGGGTATAGGGTGGTGTGTATGAAAGCAAGATTGGTATTTTTGATGATTGCCGTTTATTTTTTTGCAGGTACTGCTGTTGCCTATCCTTCTCCTCGAATACTACATGCCACTAAAAATACTGTCTTCTTTATTGCTGCTTACCAATATATCAACCTTAAGCATCCGCAACGATCCAAAGTAAAAATAGGCTCTTCTGTTGCTGTGACACGTCACTTACTGGCTACCAATTGTCATATCGTGCGCAAAGCAAAACTTATTCGAGTTAAAGTGCGTTATCACTGGCATACCGCCTATTTAGTCGCGGCCAACTATTAGGGCAAACGCACTACATTTTTTGACCACTCATAACTTATAACCTATTGATTATATTATTGATTTATTTTATAACGACACCAAGCCAATAACCAGAGCAAGGAGTCGCTATGAAT
>CAYXLV010000424.1:0-1829 GCA_964465995.1 uncultured Coxiellaceae bacterium
GCACGTTGCGTTTTAATAAATAAAGTATCAACAATCGCATCTTCAAATGCACACGCAATATTGGCTTTCGTTTGCTGATCATCGCCATGTTGTTGCACGCATTTTAATGCTGCCGTTTTAATCCCACTAAAACTAAAATCCAGCCCAGGTCGATTCACCATCGGGCGCGGAAATTCAAAATCCAACGGTTGCCCTTGAGTAGCTAACGCGGCCAATGCGGGACCACCGGGATACGGCAAGCCTAATAATTTTGCGGTTTTATCAAAAGCTTCACCAACAGCATCATCCAAGCTTTGACCTAACAGTTGATACTGCTGAAAATCATCAACCCGAATTAACATGGTGTGACCACCCGATACCAATAGCGCTAAAAAAGGAAATTGTGGACGGCGCTCTTCTAGCATTACCGCCATTAAATGTGACTCTAAATGATGCACGCCTACCGTTGGCACACCCCATGCAAAACCCAAACTTCGTCCAATCGATGCGCCAACCATTAATGCACCAATTAAACCAGGGCCTTTGGTATAAGCAACACCATCAATATCCGCTGCAGTAACACCCGCATTATCAATCGTCTCTTGCACCAACGGTAAACATTTGCGGATATGATCGCGCGAAGCCAACTCCGGCACCACGCCACCATACTGCGCATGCAGCTTAATTTGGCTATAAATATTATGTTCTAGCAATCCATACTGAGACGCATACAAAGCCACGGCGGTTTCATCGCAGGAACTTTCAATACCCAGTACTAACATGCGTGGACCTATTCAATTAATCCTAAGCCTTTAACGGTGTCACGTTCTTGGCGTAATTCATCTAAAGTGATTTGTAATTTGTCTTTACCAAATTCATTGTGCTCAAAACCAGATACGGCAACAACTTTGCCATTTTCAGTGCGACAAGGAAAAGAATAAATTAAACCTTCATCAACACCATATTCACCTTGCGAACAACGGCACATCGAATAAACTGCATCAGCCGGTGTTTCATTCGACAGTGATGCAAGACTATCAATAATCGCATTCGCTGCCGATGCGGCTGAAGATGCACCGCGCGCTTTAATAATCGCGGCACCACGTTGCTGCACTACTGGAATAAAAGTGTCTTTAAACCAGCCAGTATCATTAATAACATCCGGCGCTACTTTGCCGTTAATGGTGGCATTATAAAAATCAGGATATTGGGTGGCGGAGTGATTACCCCAAATAATAACATTACTAACATCAGTGATCGGCACACCAGCTTTCATCGCCAGTTGCGCTTGAGCGCGATTTTGATCAAGGCGGGTCATGGCAAAAAACTGTTCGTTTGGAATATCTGGCGCATTATTCATGGCAATTAAACAGTTAGTATTGCAAGGATTACCAACCACTAATACTTTAACATCGCGACTAGCATAATCATTAATGGCACGACCTTGCGTGGTAAAAATACCGCCATTAATTTCTAATAAATCAGCGCGCTCCATACCGGCTTTACGCGGCACGGCGCCGACTAAAACGACATAATTAACATCTTTAAAACCTTGTTTGAGATCCGCTGTAACGACAACGTTTTTTAATAAAGGGAAAGCACAATCTTCTAATTCCATAACCACGCCCGCTAGTGCTGGTAAGGCGGGTTCAATTTCTAATAAATGTAAATCTACGGTCACATCTTTGCCAAACACTTGCCCTGATGCTAAACGAAATAATAAGGCATAACCAATTTGACCTGCAGCACCTGTTACAGCAACTTTGACATGTTTCGACACAGCGACCTCCTCATCAATGTAAATAATTTAAATATTATTTTTTTATTACGGTTTGTAAAATTGTTAAGAC
>CAYXLV010000425.1:0-1824 GCA_964465995.1 uncultured Coxiellaceae bacterium
TAACGGTGGCTCAGAAATGCTTAAAAATAGAACTGATTGAGTGCGTTTGCCCTGGGCCAACTATCGGCAAGATATTTGCATATTGCGCGTAGAGAGACAAAAATTTAATCCAGTGCGGTTGCGGCCATCTTATACATTAAAGATTGGCGAAAAAGTCTATAACATTGCTAACCCAGCAGGCAATGGCAAGTACATGTCGCGTGGACATATTATTGACATTAGGCACGATGGCAGCAGCACCTGGGTATTAAGCAATGTGGTTTCGGTAAAAGGTTCAAGCGGTGGTGGCTTATTTGACACACGCGGCAATCTTATTGGCTTAACGACTAAGTATCTTAAGCGTGATCCACGAGTATCTTATAGCGCCTCTGTTGATAGCATTTTGCGTTTACTCTATAAAAGCAAACCCATTCCAGCTACAACTCACCCACCCCAGCCTCACTTACCGCGCCAAAAATAGCATCGATATTTTTATAAAATTTAAATTCTAATAAGTTATTGGAAGGGTCAACCAGGAAAAAACTATTGTGCTCGGTTAATCGGGTTGCAAAGCGTACGCTCGGTTCGCGATAAAAAGATAAGTTATTTTTTTGTGCTCGGGTTAATAAATCGTCCCAACTATCAAAGTCTGAAAAAATAATGCCAAAGTGGCGTGGGTAAATTTTATCCGGTGCTGCCGCTACATCATCAACGCGATGCGCCACAATTTGATTACCGTGCATGTTTAAAATAATGGCATGCTCACTTTCACGACCCAACGTGCAACCCAAACCACCCACATAAAAGGTTTTAGCTTTTTGCAAATCATTGACTGGAAATGCCAGGTGAAAACATTGTTTTGAACTCATTTTTTTTCCTTTATTGTTGTGGCAGCATTTGTTTTTCGACAGCGTCATCTAACAAGGTCTTTACCAAATCTGCAAATACTTTAGAGCCATTCACAACTGACTGCATTTTATTTTCAACTTGTGAACGCACAATACCATGACGCTTCCAACTACCGCCATCCGATTTGCAGTTATGCATAACAGGCTGCAGTCGATCAATACTGTGGGCAAATTTAGCATCCATCGTTTGATTGTCTTCAAACTCATCCCATATTTTTCGAAATGCTAGTGCTTGATCTTCAGGTAGTAGATTAAAGAGTTTATCGGCGGCCTCTGCTTCGCGTTGCGCTTTATCAGCAGCGCCTTGTTCGTCATAAACAAATGTATCACCTGCATATATTTCGACGAGATCATGCAGTAAAACCATTTTTAAGACGTTGAGAAGATTGATTTTATCGTTAGCATATTCGGCGAGGATTAAAACATACATGGCTAAATGCCAACTGTGTTCGGCGGAATTTTCTAGGCGTTTTTGGTCTGAGATTAAATTAGTGCGGCGGAAAACGGTTTTCAACTTGTCAATTTCACATAAAAAATCAAGCTGCTGCGTTAAGCGGTCATTCATATTATCTTTCCCCATTTGATAGCTTGTACAAGAATTTGTCACGCAAAAATAGTAGCAGACTTCCCATGAGAACGCGATCATATTTTTGTGATGTGGTTACAGATAAGCTAAACTGCGGCCTTTGAATTTCGCAAGAGGAAATTGCATGAAGCCAGCTCGAATTCTTATCTCCGGCGCGGGCATTGCAGGACTCGCAATGGCCAGACAATTAGAAAAAGCAAATATTACCTTTGATATCATTGAAAAAAATCCAGTAGACAAAATTTCTTCTGCCGGCATTGCCTTACCAGCAAATGCAATTCAAGCATTACGCTACCTTGGGCTTGGCGATAAAATTGATCAAGCCAGTCATCAAGTGCATAAGATTACTTA
>CAYXLV010000426.1:0-1138 GCA_964465995.1 uncultured Coxiellaceae bacterium
ATGTGAGCAGCTAGATTTCGAATCACATAATGTTATAGAAGAGTTGAGCAATATTGCTTTCGATGACCCAGAAAAATTTCACCATCTATTTGCACTAACCAACCAAATGAGCTGGTTTTTTGAAATCCTGAAAATTGACTGTCTAGGAAGAGGCTTTGCGCGAGATGCCATATATGCAAAAGAATCACGTATCAAATGGCTTAAATCCAATTTAAATAAAATTATTTCCGCATGCCTTGATGGAAATGATCGGACACGATCAGCCATCCCTCGTATCCTTTCCTTTTATAAATCCAATTTCATTCAAGTTAAGACACCTGATTTAAAAACATTTCAAAAACTGTATACACTCGATCTACCCGTAAAACGCACTTTTATCCTAGACTACTTGAACCTTGTAAAAAATTATAAAAATAAAATATTTGCCACTATAGATCTTTATAGTGAAATAGATAACGATAACGATGAGCTAATAGAGCATATTGCTAAAAACAGACCGATGCTACTGTTAAGCAAACAAAAAGGCCAAGAATATTCACCACTAATTTACTCAGCCAAGCGTAAACATAGGATTGCCCTGAATGCCCTAACACATATCCAACTGAATTTTGAATATGATTTTTGGTCTATAGGCAGCCATGAAGCTAGCTTTAATGAGCAGAACCACTTTTGGCAGATGAAAACCTGCGGAGAAATCTTAGGCGAAATGTCTTCCCATGCTAGCCCGTATGATGACTTCGATAAAATATTAAGAAATGAAAATATTTCTGCCGATTTACGCATGCAATTTGCCGTGAGCTTTTGCTTTTGTAGGTTTAAGTCGAGTCAATCAGCCTCTGATATTGTAGGGTTTATCAATGAAATTACCACTCGCAAGCCTCCCGTACTTTTCAGCAGCGATCGCCCTACTAGTTTTTTCAGAAGTGAAACAAACAAAATAACCAAACAGCTTGAGACAATTATTAAATATGCAAGAGCTAAAGTGTTACTGTTAGTTAAGAGTGACAAGATAAATCTTAGGGAACATTCCAATTCCCTAATTGCTATTTTTTTGGAGAAAGGTCAAGACTCAGTTTCTCAAAAAATAGTAAATTTTTTCAAACCACAGCTATCTCACGATAAAGAAATTGAGATTTTA
>CAYXLV010000426.1:1148-1814 GCA_964465995.1 uncultured Coxiellaceae bacterium
AACAGCACTATGCAAAGCATGCCCGTCAAATAACCCAAACCGAACCAGTGCTAAACAACAACAACAACAACAACAACAACAACAACAACTCATTACCAAGATTACTTAATTGAATAATATGAATCGTTTCAACTTAATCTGATACACCACTTAATGAAGCTCATTCAAAAACTTGAACTATTACATCCTTAGAGGCTTATATTTACCATAGTTTTCTGCTTTGTAAGTTGAACTTGAGTTATTAGTTAGCTTATCTAAAATATATGAAGCCAAAGAATGATTATTGTAACGAGTACTTGGATTTTCAAGAAACTCATCCAGGATCTCTTTTGCAGCTACATCGTCCTTGTTTTGTAAATCAGTCTTTAGTTGTTCAGCTCTATTAATCCCTGCCCGTCCATGTCGCCAACTTGAAAAAAAACCGAGCTGACAACCTCTGTCTACTTTCTTATTGTTGGTCCAGCTTAGGTAGGAAGTGATGCCTTGAGTAGCAAGTTCACTTATATTTGCTTGAACCCGACTAACGGATTGATACTGCCTTGACCATTGACTTTGTTTGCCAAAATAGTGCTCTAACTGCAGTAGCTGCTTTGCAGAGATAAGTTTTTTATCCAACGGGTCAAGTTTAAAAAATTCATTCAATGCTTTATAAAAATGCTGCTTATC
>CAYXLV010000427.1:0-1814 GCA_964465995.1 uncultured Coxiellaceae bacterium
CGTAATCACCGGTTTCAATAAGGTCGAGCGCTTGCTCAATTTTTTTAATCAGTTTGCGTTCGCGATCACGTGTGCGTAACTCTAAATTAAAACCTTCTTCTAACGAAGCACGATCAACTGGATCTGCATAAGTGGTTGTGGCGTCTTCTTTTAGATGCACCACCGTGCTATCCACTTCTTGCATCAATTGTTGTTTCCATAGGTTTAAAATATTTCGAAAATGTTCACGCTGGGTCTCGTTCATATAGTCTTCGTTTTTCTCGCGCGTATAAGGTTTAAATTCAATAGCGGCTGGATCCGCTGCTTTGGATGGTGACTTTGCTGGTGCTGTTGTCGCATTTGGTGCAGCTGTTTTAGTTTTAGTGGGTTTTTTTGGGGCAGCTTTTTTAGTCGCTTTTTTTGGTGCTGCTTTTTTTATTGCTGCCTTAGCTTTAGAAGCGACTTTTTTAATTTTTGCTTTGGCAGTTTTGACTTTTGATTTGGATGTGGTTTTTGTTTTGCTAGGTGTTTTTGTTTTTTGTGTTTTTTTTGCTTTAGCTTTAGTTTTGCTCTTTGCTTTTTTCATGTTAGCTTTTACCTTTGATTTTTTAGCTACCTTTGTCTGTTTTCCTTTTGACTTAGTTTTAGCTTTAACGGTTTTTTTTGCTTTTGCTTTAGCCTTTGCTTTCGCTGTTTTCACTTTGGCTTTTGCCTTCGCTTTTTTCTTAGCTGCCATAACTGCCTCCCAAATAACAGGTATTTTTAGCCTGTCCAAAAAAAATAAAGATCCATTTTATACGAAACATTGCAACTAGCAAGAGCCTGCAAACTGTTTAATTTTCAGCCACCCAGTGCCCTTGATAGACCATCTTTGCAGGCCCAATCAACTTCACTGTATCACCCTCGCCCGCCCAAACGACACGGCAATCTCCGCCAGGTTGCGTGATGACAACCTCTTGATCAACTAGCTGGCGTGCTCGCATTGCTACCATGGCCGCACAAGCCCCGCTACCACAAGCGAGTGTAGGTCCTGCGCCGCGCTCGAATACCTTTAAGTGCACATGTGTTCGATCTTGCAACTCCACAAAATTCACATTGACTCCTTCTGGAAAGCGCTGATGCGCGGTCAATTTGCGACCAATTTCTAAAAAGTAGGCGTCATCAATTTTATCGACTAACAGCACCGCATGTGGGTTACCCATACCGACCGCGCTGACCTCAAGTGGCACACCGTCGATGTCGATGACATAAATATCAGACATTGCCTTAGCCTCAAGTGGGATTTTGGCTGGCAAGAAATCCGGCCTTCCCATATCCACTTGCACATCCTGACCCACAAAAGACAGGGTCAGCAAACCCTTTACCGTCTGCAGCACGATTTGATCGTTTTGGCTTAAACCAAATTGACGAATAAAGAGCGCAACACAACGCGCACCATTACCACACTGCCCAACTTCACCACCGTCGGCATTAAAAATCCGATACTCAAAATCAGCATGCTGATTAGTTGGTGCAGCAATCATTAATAGCTGATCAAAACCGATACCGGTGCGGCGATCGGCCATGGCACGAATGAGTTGGGGAGACAGTTGAACGGGAGTTTGGGTGGCATCGATGACGGCAAAGTCATTGCCAAGTCCATGCATTTTAGTAAATGATAAATTCATCGCAGCAGTATATTACATTTCTTTTGCAGCGTCAGATCAAAAGTTATAAATCAGCGATAGATTAGTGGTGGTGTCTAATTTTTTTGTATTGTTACTTCCTGCTGGAATTACTGAATAATACTCCGCCATAAATGACACTTGTATCGCTAGATGACCAATAATTTCATT
>CAYXLV010000428.1:0-1804 GCA_964465995.1 uncultured Coxiellaceae bacterium
ATCAATTACTCAGTTTTACTGCAGATTCTCTTACGAACGCTACTCAATTTGACCTTCCCCCACTCAGCTTTCAAGCGATTTAAGGCTTAGCACTACGCTTCAGAGCCGCATTCAAGGCAGAAAAGCAAATCAATTACTAAGTTTTAGTGCTATCAATTACTCAGTTTTACTGCTATCAATTACTCAGTTTTACTGCAAGCTATTGAATTGCTCAACAAAATCAACAGGCCGAATATGACTGATAACCAACTCCACAAAAGTGCTCGTAAAAAAAATGAGCAGTTAAGATTAGTTTAAGCTTGTTGTGATATCTTCTGAGCCCATAGCAAAACACAAACAAACCGCTTTAAGACAACAAAGCACTAATAACCTTTATTTATAACCACGGTAGCCAAAAACATGCGTAATGATTTATACAAAAGACCCTTTTACAATATGATGCTTCATCCAATAGAAGAAATACGCAATGACATTGATAATGCTAAGTATCAAGATGCATTGATGCAAATGTTTAGCATGCACACCAAACTCAGCGAAACCAGCTGGACACCTTTTCCCTGCTATGCAATTACCCTTGGTGATCTAAAAATTTTATCGCTCGTAACTGATATTGTTAGCGATTTAATCTCCTTAAACCGAAATACTACAAATGACACTAACACTGCACTCAGTAAAATTAAACAGCTTGAAAGTTATGCGCATTTACTCAACATGCTGGAAACAAACTATTGCGATCCAACAAAAACTATCGCCAATATACTGTATAACACTGGCAGCAAACTAGGAGTCTTCCAATCAACACCAGCACAAACTAACAATTGCAACAATCAAAAAACATTCACCAACTCAACTCCAAAAAACACAACAGATACACCAGCAAACCCTAACTATGCATCACTACTGCAAGGTGTCTTACTTTTTATTAATAACAAAAACCTCAGCAACTCCATTGAAACCATCTTCGCGACAATGAATCCTATCGATAAAAATGATTCCGTTGCCCAGCAAATAAAAGGCAGAGAACAAAACATGTTTACGCTTGGTGAGATCGAAGAGTTTATTAAAATCTCAAATGATTATAAAAATGACTATAACAATTTACTGCTCGCTTTAAATACACCATCAGACGATGAAGGCAGTCCGGAGCTATGCAACCTTATAAATAACGCATTAAATACATTGAATAAATAATATTTTCCAAAAAAAATAATCCGCTAAGCACATTTAAGCGCGCAAAATTTAACACTATAATTTTGATTGCAATGACGGGTGAAAAAGGTTTAAAATCTGAAGCACTCGACGGGGATGGACCAACATCCCCAATCGAGCTAACCACAATCTCAACCTTCGCACAAAAGGCTGAAAATCATGGCTAACTATATTTTAACGGATCTGAATTTGACCTTAAAGGACTATTCAACCTTTTCTCAAAGCTTTGCGCAATTAAATGCCAAAACAAATAACTTAAACTGCATACAAGTACAGCTCGTGATCAATTGTGGAACGTTTTCAACTACATTGTTTAGAACGTAGCGGTTAAGTTATAAGGAGTGAGAAAAAGGCATATCTGTTAAAACGAATAGCTCCTGGCGCTGCATAGCGCCGAAGTAGCTATAGTGCTTTTCTTTGGCGCTGCAGACGCTTTGCTGCATTAATATTTATGCAAGATAATACCCGAGTTGCACTTGTTGATGGGCTTCGGCATGCCTTAAAGAGAGCATAAAATCATCCTTCCATCATAGGAAAATTCTATAAATAAAATAAAAACAATCGATTTCACAAATACACCTAAGATCTCATATGC
>CAYXLV010000429.1:0-1801 GCA_964465995.1 uncultured Coxiellaceae bacterium
TCCCAATATTAACAAAAGCCGACACAATAAAGGTTAAGCATAAACTGCCTGACAGTAAACGAGTAAATGTATTTTGCGCTTGCGTGCTAATATATAAAGCACGCGCAAATACCACTAGGAACACGGCAATAATTAACATGCAGCCAATGATGCCTAATTCCTCACCACTAACGGCAAAAATAAAATCGGTAGCATGCGCTGGTAAAAACGATAAATGCGATTGCGTGCCATGCAACCAACCTTTACCTAATAACCCACCCGAACCGATCGCAATTTTAGATTGAATAATATGATAACCCGCACCCAGCGGATCACGTTCTGGATTTAAAAAAGTCAGCACACGATTACGTTGGTATTGATGCATAAAGTGCCATAACACGGGTGTGCTTAAAATGCCTAAGGTTAAACAGCCTGCAATAATGCGCCAGCGTAAACCCGCCAGCAGTAAAACAAAAAGCGCAGCAAAGGTAATTAAAATAGCCGTACCAAGGTCAGGTTGTTTAGCCACCAATAAAGCAGGAATCACCATAATCAAACTGCAGCCTAATAATACCTTTGGTTTAGGCGGTAAAGGTTTTTCATTTAAATACCAGGCTAACATCATTGGCATGGCCAGTTTCATAATTTCAGACGGTTGAAAACGCATAAAGCCTAAACTAATCCAACGTCGTGCGCCTAAATCAACTTGTCCAATCACCAAAACGGCCATCAGTAATAAAACACCGACACCATACAACCAAGGTGCCCATTGGTGATAACGGTGTGGCGGAATTTGTGCAAATACCAGCATCAACCCAAACGCGAGTAAAAAACGCAATCCTTGCTTTTCAATCATGTCGATATTTTGATTGCTTGCACTATATAAAATGCATAAACCAATCGCCGCAAGCAGTAACAAACCTAAGACTAATGGTGGATCAATATGCAACAAGCGCCATTTTAAATTTTTTACCTGTTGCTTCAGGCGAGCTTCGTAAGAGTTATCGAATAATAGATTATTGCTCATGTTTTTGATGATCCGCTAGCTTGTTTGTTTGTTTTTAATTCATGAAAATAAAAATCAATAATATGGCGAGTGATTTGATCGGCCATTGATGCATGTTCAACCACAACGGCAATTGCAATTTTTGGATTTTTGACTGGTGCAAAGGCAATAAATAAATGGTTATTGCGTAAATGCTTGGGAATATTGACCCGATCACGTTCTTCATCGCGATAGGTTCCAAACACCTGTGCGGTACCCGTTTTAGCAGCAACGGTATAGCCAGGATGGCGACCAAAGCGAGCGGCTGTGCCATAAGGGTTTGTCACTACTTGTTGCATCGCATGAATCACTGTTTGCCAAATTGACGGGTTATTTAATTGCACGCGTGATTGTGGCAGTGGCGGTTGAGTTAAAGTGATGCCGTTGGGTGGCGTGACTTTATAGAGTAAGTGTGGGCGATAACGTTGTCCGTGTTCTGCTAGGGTCGCAGTTGCTGCTGCTAGTTGTAGTGGTGTGACCAACAAAGCACCTTGGCCAATCCCAGTAATAATTGAATCGCCGGTATACCATGGATGGCCTTGGTTTTTCAGTTTCCAACTTGGTGAGGGTACATTGCCAGCGACTTCATTTGGCATATCAATACCGGTTAGCTGGCCAAAACCAAATTCATACAGCATTTGATCAATCGCTTTAATTCCCATATTGACGGCTAGGTTATAAAAGTAAATATCGCAAGACACCATAATGGCTTTGCTTAAATTTACCCAACCATGGCCCGTGCTTTTCCAATCGTGATAAACGTGTTGCGTATTAGGT
>CAYXLV010000430.1:0-1799 GCA_964465995.1 uncultured Coxiellaceae bacterium
ACTTATGACTATAAAAATAAAACAGATCATGTCGACCCTGATCAAGTGGCTGCGTATCAAAAAAACATTAGTCAAGTCAAAGATGCGATGACTAATTTTCTTAACTATCCAGAGTGAAGATGATGAGTAAATCAAAAGTAGAAAATGTTAACCGGGTGGAAAATTTATCCAAGCTTATTTTTTCAAGTTCTAGATTAAGTAGGCTGCCAAGTTTTTGCATTTCTTTGGCTATTTTTTCTATTATTTTTTTGCCAGGTTTGCTTATATTAATTCCTGTCTCGCACTTCAATGGTGTTGCTTTCGGGATAAGTGTATTTTTAACGGTAGTGTTTTTGATTATTGGTATAGTTATTAATATCCGCTGCAACATTAGGCGACTGCATGATGCTAATTTATCTGGTTGGTATGTGTTATTCGGTTTTATACCTTATTTGGGAGTAATGTGGCGAATTATTTATTCTTTCTTTTTTCCGAGTAGCAATGGAAAAAATCGTTATGGTGAGCCATCGCCAAAGCCTACCAAGCGACAATATGCAATTTTACTGACTCCTGCATTAATTTTTATAGCACTAGCAATTTATGCTGCGAACTACTTTCATGCTAATGAATTTAAAAGTTGGCATCGCTATAGTAACCATTATTATTCTGTTAAGTTTCCTGGTAAGCCTAAGTATGCAATACAACCAAGTGCAATAAATGTTCACTCAATGGATTATGATGGCAAAGATGTCTATTTATCGTCTGATTACTTGAATACTCGATCTGCTACTAAAGATGCAATTAAAGAACAGTTCAATGTGAATTCACTTCGCCAGCTATTTACCATTTCCACGGATGCAATTATTAATGGATTATTTAATCCAAATTTTAAAAAGCAGTTTTCCCCTACTATTTTATCCAATAAAGTGAGTCATCAAAATAATACTCTATGTAGAGACATGCTGTTTTCTTTGCACGATAAAGGGCGAGGACTTGCTTTGCACATGAAGCTTATTTTGAAAGACAATACCTTCTATACAATTCGTGGTCTGTATGATGTTTCGAGTTATCATAGCAAACACCAGGTTGAGTATTATTTGAAGTCATTTGAACTAGCCAAAGGTGGGTTTGCTTAATCCAGCAATGCCCTCCCCTGCATCTTCTTGATTTAACCATATTTTCAAACGCTTAACCGTAGCGTACGCGTGCAATGCTATAATTCCTAAAAATCAAACATATTCCATTCGTTAAACGTGAAGGTATGATTATGAAACATTTAGTAATTACATTTTTTTCAGCAGTTTGTATTTTATTAGCAACATTAACCAGTGCAGTGGCTGCACAAGGAATCGCAGTAACATCAGCACCAGCGTTTTCAAAGCCTTGCCAAAAAGCCTTAAAACCCGCCTTACGCGCAAGCAACTTACATTACTCAGACTTAAACACACAAGCCGGCGCTAATAAATTCTATTCAGCAAATTTAAATAACAACGATAGGCTCGCTAAAATTTTCAAAGTTTGCCGAACCGACCCAGCATTTAGAGCTTCAACCCTATTTTCAAAAAGCATCCGCTGTAAATTTTGTTCACACGCTTCAGACTGTAAAGGCTTAATTTGCATCCACTGCAAATGCTACTAAAGGTTAAAGGGGGTCAACCACGGACAGTTTTTTATAAACTGATCCTATGGCTAATCTTTAGTTATAAGTTAGTAACGGCTTTTTTGAATTTAGCTTCTCGAGTAGTGTGGTTTGATTTAAAACCGAAGCTTGGATTATTGGGCAGCCTCTCACTGGCGTTCGTGGCTAGGTTGTCAGAGTA
>CAYXLV010000431.1:0-1799 GCA_964465995.1 uncultured Coxiellaceae bacterium
TCCAAATATATTAAGCCAAGCGGGTGCTGATACCGCGGATATGGTGATTGCAGTGACAGACAGTGATGAAGCGAATATGGTGGCATGCCAAGTTGCGTATTCATTATTTGATGTGCCTACAAAAATTGCGCGTATTCGCTCGCAACATTATTTTAGTAACAATGCGTTATTTGGTCGTGATAATTTACCGATTGATGTGTTTATCAGTCCAGAAGCTTTAGTAACGAATCATGCGCAACAATTAATTTTGCATCCTGGTGCATTGCAAGTTTTAGATTTTGCTGAAGGCAAAGTGAAGTTGGTGGCGGTGAAGCCGTATTATGGTGGGCCGTTGTTGGGTAAAAGCGTTGAGAAACTACGTGATTACTTGGGTGGTGTGGAAGCGCGAGTTGCCGCAATTTTTCGTAATAATCATACCATTCCAATCGAAGGTTCTACTGTGATTGAAATTGGTGATGAAGTCTTTTTTATTACCGCCTCAGAAAATGCCAATATTATTATGTCAGCATTACGTCGAGTTGAAGAGCCTTATAAACGCGTTATGATCGCTGGTGGCGGTAATATTGGATCGCGTTTAGCAGAAGCCTTAGAAAAAAATTATCAAGTAAAGTTAATTGATCATAGCCGTAAGCGTTGTGAATATTTAGCCGAACATTTAAATAGCACCATTGTTTTGTGTGGTGACTGTTGTGATAAAGAATTATTAATCGATGAAAGCGTTGAAAATGTTGATGTATTTGTCGCGCTCACTAACGATGATGAAGATAATATCCTCGCTTGTTTGCAAGCAAAGCGTTTAGGTGTGAAGCAGGTGATGGCTTTAATTACGCGTACAGCGTATGTTGATTTAATTGAGGGTGGTCCAATTAATATTGCGATTTCTCCACAGCAAGCCACAGTAGGTTCTATTTTAACGCATATTCGTCGTGGTGATATTGTCAATGTGCACTCATTACGGCGTGGTGCTGCAGAAGCTATTGAAGTGATTGCGCATGGCGATCAAAAAACTTCTAAAGTAGTTGGCAAGAATTTACGCCAAATTAAATTGCCGGAAGGCACAACCCTGGGTGCAATCGTTCGCGGTGATCAGGTGATTATTCCGCATCATGATACGGAGATTGCATCAAAAGATCATGTCATTTTATTTGTCGCCAACAAAAAACATATTAAAGACGTGGAAAAATTATTCCAAGTCGGTGCAGGATTTTTCTAATGCGTTTTGCGGCGACGTTTCGAGTATTGGGTATCTTGCTGATGATTTTCAGTTTGAGTATGTTGGCGCCAGTCATGGTATCACTGCTGTATTATGACTTGGGCATTCCTTCTTATGTGGTTGCGTTTACGATTACCTTTTTAACCGGCTTGCTGGTTTGGTACCCGTGTCGATCGCGTGACAATGAGTTAAAAACCCGCGATGGTTTTTTAGTGGTGGTATTGTTTTGGACTGTGTTATCACTTTTTGGTGCATTGCCTTTATTTATCACATTATTTCCTAAACTAAGTTTTACCGATGCATTATTTGAATCGGTGTCCGGTCTTACGACAACGGGTGCGACGGTGTTAACGGGTTTGCAGTCGCTGCCAAAATCTATTTTATTTTATCGACAAGAATTGCACGTATTGGGTGGGATGGGAATTATCGTATTAGCTGTTGCCATTTTGCCAATGCTAGGTATTGGTGGCATGCAGTTGTATCGCGCTGAAGTGGTAGGTCCGATTAAAACCGCTAAGTTGCGACCACGAATGACGCAAACTGCTAAATCTTTGTGGACTATTTATGTCGGCTTAGTGGTGATTTG
>CAYXLV010000432.1:0-1795 GCA_964465995.1 uncultured Coxiellaceae bacterium
GTTTAATGCGGGCCGTGAAGAGTCTGTAGCAGAATCGGTTGACGATTTTAAACTTTTGCAAACGCAAAAGCAGCGCGCTAAACAATCGTTGCTACGTCAATCTGAATTTCTAGAAACCTTTGATGATGTTGCAGCAGAATGTCCTTTTGAAACCAGTGTTGATCGTGATCGTCATCCCAATGAAAAACCCAGAACCGGTGCTGAGTTTAAAGAGGATTTGAATAAGCAGTGGGAGGCTTGTAAATCAGATTTATGTGAGATCACCACGGTTAAGTTTTCTGAACCGACTCATGCGTCATCTGAACAATCATCTCCACATGAATCTGACGATAACTCATCTCGATCAGGTAGTTTTCACAGTGAGATGAATCCACTGTCTAAGCCTGTGCCTAAGTCTGTATTAGATGCGCCACTACTAAAAAAACCAATTATCAATAAGCCCACCAATCAAAAATCAATGAAGGTCAAAGCCAGTTGGGATGCGTGGTGGAATAATGAATCTCCGCATCCATGGGCAGCATTGTTTATGCGCGGTTGGCAAACGAGTGGTTGGTCATTATTACCGTACAAGCAACCGAAACTGACTGCGCAATCCTATCAAGTTGTCTTATCTGAAGATGCTTACCAACACGGCAATAATGCACCGTTATATGAATTTGCAGCGCCTAAAGCGGTTTATACGCCAAGTGAGTTGCATGCACTTAATCTTGGTAATTTGTTTGATCAAGGTTTTCAGCTTGTCCATACTGAAGCCACCAAACAAGATTGGTTTCACTATGGCTTGCAAGCCAAAAAGCGCCATTTTGGCATCACTGGCAATCCACTATTTCATATTTTTGAAAAAGACAATCAACGTATTATTTTATTTTCTCCATTGCGTGATGGGGTGTCCGATGCAGAGCAAGATAAAGATCGTCCTGCCGTAAATGATGCTTATCGCCAATTTGCGCAGTATTGTCATGACCATGAATTATTTTCTTCTATTAAAGATAAAGAAACTTTAGTAATTGCTAATGTGTCTCAAGGCTCGCTAGACGGTCATAACCAATGGGTCACGTTAGCGCAGCGTAAACATAAAGGTTCGCAGAATTTAAGAACGTTTATTCATAACCCATTCGCTTCAGCAACAGCAAAATCGTCCAAATCGATTAAAGCCGCGATCAAGGAAAACTTTATTGCCGGGCTTACTTACCAACCAGTGAAACAACGTCATTATGGTCACTGCCCAGTTTGGAGCAAACAAGAGTCTATTGGCTTTGCGGCGCAGTATACCCAACACCTAGCGAGTCGCTGGATTCAGAATAAACAGAATGTGTTAGCTCGTATTAGTTATAAAGACCAAAAACCGCTAACAGCTGAGCAGCAGTACAAATTAATTCGCCTGCTACCAGAATATGCAATTGATCCAGCCATGTCGCTTAAGCTGCGTCATTCGTATACGCGTGCAGATCGACGTGAGCAAGTTGATCATAAACGCGAACTGTTCTTGTTAATGATGCAACGCGTTGTGACTGATGTGCTTGATACCGCACGCGCTGATTTACAATGGCGCTGGGGTGGTCGTGAAAAGTCGGCACAGATTTTGGCGTTTATTAATCAGGCGTGTGGTAAAGAAAACCTGATTGAATTTTATCGAAAAGAAAACAGCTCTCAAACAACACTGACTAAGCTTGTTGAAAAATTTATTGGTGAAAATTTTGATATTCAATTTGTAGGAGCAGCAACCAAGAGCACGACTACTCTAGGTGAAATCTTAGATAAGCATCGATACTTAGATAGTTCTAAAGAGACACGC
>CAYXLV010000433.1:0-1791 GCA_964465995.1 uncultured Coxiellaceae bacterium
TCCACTATCATCTGGACCACGGTGCTGTAATTGCTGAGTCATCAGTGTCACCATCTCCAGCAGACGATTCTTACTGAAATTGTTATCCAGCGAAATAAAACCAGCTAAGCCACACATACTCTATAACCACGCACATTGATTCGCTTCATTAAAAACTTCAATCTCATGTCCTTCCATATCTGTATGAATTAAGCATGTAAGCCCTTGGTATTATCATTGATCAATGCATTCCAAGTAGCCATTACATTTTCAACCGAATGATGCGTCAAAATTTCTGTAGCTGCAGCCGCACCAGCCATCTCCGCCCTAAACTTCTCATCGCTTACATAGCGTGATAACGCAAAAGCTAATGCCTGACTATCTTCAACAGGTACCACCAACCCAGTCTCTTCATGCTGGATATACTCCATTGGGCCTGTCATTGCATCGCTAATAATAACCGGCAAGCCACTCTGGATAGCCTCTAGCAATGCATTAGGCATGCCTTCATAACGCGAAGGCATTACAAAAAATTGCGCAGCATAGTAGTACGGAAATGGATTAGCAACCCGGCCTTGCAAGCGCACAAAAGGTGATATCTGCAACTGATTTGCCAGTTTGCATAGCTCGGTTTTTAAAGGTCCCTCACCTAAAATAACCAACTGCCAATCAGGATAGTGTTGGTGAAATGCAGCAAAAGCCCGTAATAAAATATCATATGCTTTTTGCTTATGTAGCCGACCAACAGCCAAAATAGTTGGTTGATTGAAATGAACAGTATCTTTGCATATACGGTGATAAATTGGGTTGGGGATCCATTGTAATTTTTTTGTTGGCACATATGATTGCATCGCTTGCAAAGCCGCATGAGTATTCGCGGTGACAACATCAGCAAATCGATATAGAAAGCGACGCAGAAAATCCCAGCAAAAATGTATTGCTTGCTTTGATGGATCATTGCGCTCTGAAATAATCAATTTAGTGTTCAAGCCCCGCGTCGCTATAATACTTAATACATTGGTAGCACATAAAAATGAAATAATTGCTTTTGCTCGGTGTTGCTTTAAAATTTTTCTAAGCTTAGTAAATCTTTGAAAATTTTTTTTAACCGCTGTAAAGATATTCGCAGAACTACCGACGGCATCTAATACATATCGATCAACCGCCGGTGGCAGTCGGTAAAAATCATGCTCACGATTAGCTATGGTGACAAGAGCTATTTTTAAATGATTCTGGCACCAGTGCTGCACTACCTCACTAAGCACGCGTTGCGCACCACCACTATCTAAATCACTGATAATAAAAACCACATCATAGGACGCCATTTTCTGTAAAAACTGGCTTTTATAAATGCTATTCAACTGATTAAAAAATTCATGCTCGCTAAAGCGACTAGTAATCGTCTGGAATCCATGTTTGATCATACGAGCCCGATCATCATTACATGTCGCTAAATGCTTTATTGCATTGGCCAGCGCTTTAACATCACCATACTCAACCAACAAACCATTTTGTTGGTGTTCAATAATTTCTTGGATACCACCTACTTTTGCACCAATAACAGCAACCCCTGCAGCCATTGCCTCAATCAGCACTCGGCCAAAACCCTCAAATTGTGAGGGCAACACGAGAACGTCAAAATTTTTTAAATACTGTTGCGCATCTTGGCAATAAGCTTTCCAGGTAACAGCTGTATTTATCTGCAGCATATTAGCACGCTTCATTAATGCGCATTTATATGTGCCATCACCCATAAATGTTAACTGCAAAGTAGGAATGTCTTGCAAAGCTTGTGCAAAGCTTTCTAATAAA
>CAYXLV010000434.1:0-1787 GCA_964465995.1 uncultured Coxiellaceae bacterium
GGCAGCCACCTCATTCCGGACACTTTATACCATGCTTGGAACTTACAATCCCGCGAGAAAGCGCGGGATCCATAAAATCATTTCTGGATTGCGCGAGCGAGTCGCGCAATGACGGGGGATCTCACCGGAGCTCTCGTCGTCTAATAACGGGGGATCTCGTCATGCAAAAGAGTTAAATCAAAATTTCTTTGCTTGGCGTGCGCTGTAATAACTGCGTGATAACATCTTCTGACGAATAGCCGCGAAATAAAATACCGTTCACTTGCTCAGTAATCGGCATCTCTAATTGATAACGCTGCGCCAGCTCAAAAACTTGCTTGGCATTACTCAGACCTTCCACGGCCTGACCAATGCTTTTTTGCGCATCCTCAGGCTTTGCACCCATACCAATCGCTAAGCCAAAACGGCGATTGCGTGATTGATCATCAGTACAGGTTAAAACTAAATCGCCGACACCCGCCAGGCTCATTAAAGTTTCGGGACGACCCTCCAATGCCGCACACAAGCGTGACATTTCAGCAAGGCCACGGGTGATAATTGCACTGCGGGTATTTGCACCCAGCTCTAAACCATCAGCAATACCAACTGCAATCGCTAACACGTTTTTAACCGCACCACACAGTTGCACACCAATAAAGTCAGGGTTTTCATAGACACGAAATAATGGTTTGGCAAAGCGTTGTTGAATATCATCCAACAGTGCCTGGTGGTTGCCGGCCAAACTAACCGCCGTTGGTTTTTCAGCGGCGACCTCTTTAGCAAAACTTGGACCGGAAAGCACGGCCATGGGTGTTTGCGTGCAAAATACACTGGCTGCGACTTGATACAATAATTCACAAGTCTCAGGATCTAAACCTTTGGTGCCCCAGATCAGGCGCACTGACTCATTCACTAACGGTTTAATTGCGGTTAACACCGCACGAAATGCGTGGCTTGGCACAACAATTAAAATATCTTGCACTGATTGCAATGCCTCGGCTAACTCAAGGCAAACCGTGATTGTGTCTGGAAAACGATGACCGGGTAAATATTTTTCATTTACCCGGTCTTGTTGCATGCGTTGCATGTGTGCGGGCTCATTGCCCCACAAGCGAACTGGATTGTTATTACGTGCCAATACTAATGCTAATGCGGTTCCCCATGAACCTGCACCAATCACTGCAATTGGTTTTTTTTCCATAAAACAATCCGTTGTTAAAGATCTAAAATTAGTGCACTGATTCTTTATCGCTGCCTAATTGAACGTTGCCGCCTTCACCACCTTCTCGCTCTTGCTGCTCATAGAGTGCTTCAAAATTCACAGGTGCTAAATACAATTGTGGAAAGCCAGCACGAATAACTGCGTCAGTCACCGCTTCACGTGCATAAGGGTAAATAATATTCGGACAGAAAGCGCCTAGCATTGGGCGTAATTCTTCTTCTGGAAAACCAACTAAAGTAAAAATACCCGCTTGCTCTACTTCAACTAAGAAAGCAACTTTCTCTTTCATTTTCACTGTAACAGTGACACGTAAAGCAACCTCATAATCACCATTACCTAATGCATTAGCATTGGTCGATAGATCCATATTTAAATCAGGTTCCCACTCTTCTAAAAAAACTTGCGGGCTGTTTGGTGCTTCTAGTGAAAAATCTTTTACATAGATTCGTTGAATTGCAAATTCAGGTTGGCCTTCTTGCGTTGTGGGTTCGTTGGGTTCTTTCATTAAACTCTCCTATAGTTAAATCAACTTGCTAAAGCGAACTTACTTCAACATGTCATTCAGTTTGCCATCGATTTCTAAGGC
>CAYXLV010000435.1:0-1787 GCA_964465995.1 uncultured Coxiellaceae bacterium
CTCTGCTGCGTAATCAAAATAATCGAGTGGCATTTCATAGTCATCACCATCGCTTAAAGCGTATTGCACTGCTTGCGGTGCATCGCAGTTTTCAAGCAGTGTATTTGACAAGGGAATTGCTGGGGCATTAACTGTCGCACCAACTTGACTGCGCGCGAGTAATTTTTTTAAATCCGCGACTAGTCCATCTGAAAGATCAATCATCGCGGTTGCAATATCACGTAAAGCTAAACCAATGTTAACGCGAGGTGTTGGTTGATTGAGTTTATCTAAAATTGATTGTGGAATATTGGCAGCGTTTGCTTTTAATAAATCGAGTGCCAGTCCTGCATCACCAAGATAACCGCTCACATAAATATGCTCATTTGCTTGTGCGCCGCTGCGTAAAATTGCTTTGCCAACTGGAACGGTGCCATTAACCATGGTGCTGATAGATAAAGGTCCATGCGATAAATCACCACCGATTAAATCGATTTTAAATTGCTCGGCACACTGAAAAAAACCTGCTGCAAATTCTGTTAACCAAGTTGGTTGATGCGTTGGCATGGTTAAGGTAGCGAGCACGGATAATGGTTTAGCACCCATTGCCGCTAAATCACTTAGACTCATCGCAAGTGCTTTATAACCGATGGCAAACGGCGCAGTGTTTTTTAAAAAATGAATACCTTCAACCATGGTGTCAACAGAGCTGACCAACTCAGTGTTAGGAGGTAGTCGAGTGATCGCTGCATCATCACCGGGTCCTAATTGAATTTCGGTATGTTGTGGCGGGCGGTTAAAAAAATTTTCAATAATTTGAAATTCAGATAATGGCATGGTTTTGCACTAGTTGATGAGTTGCTTGGTATTTTAAAGGTATTGGGTTGAATAGCAATTAAATCTTGCTGGCGTGAGGGAGTGTGAATTTTATAGGCTGACCAGTAACTGCGTGGATCATTAAATTTAGAGCTTGTGTGGCAATATTTGAACGAGAAAAATTAGTATCGATTCTCTTATTGACTGCAATAATTCAATTAAGGTTGAATACGCCACGTCGTTCATATGGAAGAGTCTTTCTTATTTGGAAAATATTTATTCAGGGAGTAAGTTCAGTATGCCTAAGCAGTCTAGAGAAAAAAACGATCACTCAAAAAATAAATTCGAAGACCTGATTGAGGATGCAAGGTCTGTCTCAAACTTAGGTCAGCTCATTGGCCCGCGCAGCACGGCCAACCAAGGTGCAGGGCTATTAATAAACGTAGAAGATTTAGGCTTATCATATGCGCGTAATGAGAACGCACCAAGAATGATATATGACTATGCCAAATCGCGAGAAAAAGCGCTTATCAGGATGGCAATACTGTCGCCACAAGGTGAGTTGATTTTATCGATCATAGAAAAACCACTTGAAAAAATTGGCATGGCCATGCGCCAAAGAGGACAGCAGCTTTTTGATCAGCAAACCCAGCGTATGCTTGATGCAGGCCTGTCCATAGAGCAAGTCGCGGATTATCAGCATTCTCGATTAGATGCAGGGCTGACGCCGGATAGTTTTCTGCTGGGAATTGGGAGCATACTCTGTGCGCCTGCGATGCTCAATAGAAAGCTTAATCTTGAGATTGATAGGCAAATTTTAGTACCACAAGATAAGCTCATCTTGCCAATGATAGAAGGTGCAGAAAAGTTTTTTGCGCATCGGGAATTAGAGAGACTCAATTATCTTGAAAATCGCTTAAAAATGCAGCAAGCACTGGAAAGCCAGTTGCCTGAGCATTTAAGGCATTCTGCGCATGGTATTTTTGATGATG
>CAYXLV010000436.1:0-1784 GCA_964465995.1 uncultured Coxiellaceae bacterium
AAGTTGCCTTGCAGTGCCACTTGACCACCAACGCGTTGTGCCGCTGCTGCTAAATCCACCGTCCAATCTAAACCAATGCCATCACAACCGGTACCAGCGATCATTTCTAACCATTGCCCACCGCCTTTGGTGAAAAAAACCAAGGGCACTTTGGCACCATTGTGTTGACGCATTACACCTTGCGCAATTTGCGATAAGTAACGCAGTGAAAACTCTTGATACGCAGCGTGCGATAAAATGCCGCCCCAACTATCAAACACCATTAGCGCTTTTGCGCCTGCTTGGATTTGTGCATTTAAATAAGTCGTAGTGATATCGGCCAAACGTTGTAATAACGCGTGCAACGTAGCCGGCTCGCGATACAACATGCTTTTAATAATCTGAAATAATTTACTGCTGCCACCTTCAACCATATACGTCGCAACAGTCCATGGACTGCCCGCAAAACCAATCAAAGGAATTGAGTGATCTAATGCTTTGGTAATCATTGCCACCGCATCCATCACATATTGCAGCTCATTCACGACATCAATAGAAGGTAGTCGCTTAACATCTTCAAGACTGCGAATAGGATCACCAATCACCGGACCTTGGCCGCTCACAAAATTTAAATCCATGCCTAAAGCATCGGGTATGGTTAAGATATCACTAAAAACAATGGCAGCATCTAACGGAAATCGAGCTAATGGCTGCATGGTGGCTTCACAAGCTAGCTCAGGGGTTTTACAAAATTCCATAAAGTTGGGTACTTTGGCGCGTAACGCGCGGTATTCAGGTAAGTATCGCCCGGCTTGACGCATCACCCAAATCGGTGGCCGATCAACCGGCTGGCGTAATAACGCTCTGATTAAACGATCATTTTTAAGACTACTCACAAAGATTACCTATTCACCAATAACGAGAGCCGCATTGTAATCGATTCTCAGAAAATATTGAAATAGTACTTGATGTATCACTATAAGCGGCATACGATAAAACCCATGCCGATTGATCACAGTACACCCATTCAAGAAAATATTTCTCTTCAGCCTTATAACACCTTTGGCATTCAAGCCAGTGCGAAGTGGTTTACGACCGTCACCAATCAAGCGCAATTACAACAACTACTTTCTGATCAACATTATCAAACGATGCCTAAGCTTATTTTAGGTGGTGGGAGTAATGTTTTATTTACGCAAGATTATCCAGGCTTGGTGATTAAAAATAATATTCCTGGGATTAATAAGCTTGATGAAGATAATGATTATGTGTGGTTAAAAATTGGTGCTGGTGAAGATTGGCATCAACTGGTGATGCACTGTGTGGACAATAATTACGGTGGTATTGAAAACTTATCTTTAATTCCAGGTACAGTAGGCGCAGCGCCTATGCAAAATATTGGGGCTTATGGGGTTGAGCTTAAAGATGTGTTTCATGAGCTCACCGCTATTAATATCGATAATGGCACTGCCAGAATTTTTAAAAATATTGATTGCCAATTTGCCTATCGCAGCAGTGTTTTTAAAACCATTTATAAAAATCAATTTATTATTACCAACATCACGCTCCGCCTCCAAAAACAACCTACACCCAATATCAGTTACGATGCGCTGGCTAGAATGCTTAGCCAAATGCAGGTACAACAACCGACTATTAAAGAAGTCAGTGATGTTGTCATTCAAATTCGCCAATCAAAATTACCGGACCCTAAAGAGATAGGTAACGCTGGTAGCTTCTTTAAAAATCCTGAAATTAATACTTCTGAAATCGAAAAATTGCAAACTCTGTTTGAAACTGTGCCATTT
>CAYXLV010000437.1:0-1773 GCA_964465995.1 uncultured Coxiellaceae bacterium
CCGTAGTACGCAGTCGTTCAGAAATGTTAGGCATTCAAGAAGAATATTTTCACGAACATGATTTTCACGTGCATGTCCCAGAAGGTGCGACACCCAAAGATGGTCCGAGTGCGGGTATTGGCATGTGCACCGCATTAGTATCCGCGATTACACAAATCCCCGTGCGTTGTGACGTGGCAATGACCGGTGAAATCACACTACGCGGTGAAGTATTGCCAATCGGTGGTTTAAAAGAAAAACTATTAGCCGCATTACGCGGTGGCGTCAAAGACGTCATTATTCCCGAAGACAATAAGCGCGACTTAAAAGAGATACCCAAGCACGTCACCCAAGGCTTGCGCATCCACCCGGTTAAATGGATTGATCAAGTATTTGAATTGGCTCTCACAAAAATGCCAGAAGCCGATGTCAAAAAAACTGGCCCAAGCTTATCGGTCAGTAAGAAAAAACGCGGCGGTAAAGAAACCCGCGCCCATTAAAAACTGACTTGCCATCCATATATCACCCGTCATTGCGAAAGGCTCCGTCATTGCGAAAGGTTCCGTCATTGCGCGACGAGATCGCGCAATCCAGAAGTTATTCTACCGATCCCGCGATTAAATCGCGGGATGACGAATATGAAATGTAATGACGCCAGTATCAACCTGCCCACCCACCACCCCTCTGAAACAAACCAAGAACACTACATTAACACCCAAAAACCCCATACTTTTTAACCACATACACAATACCTTTCGCCAAGCAAACTCAGCTATACTTCTCGATAAGGAGCATGGATAATCCCATGGTCAAGGAGGTAAATCATGAAAGACATTCTGCAACAATTGCATGGTTTAACTTTCGAACAGTTAACACAATGGCTAACCAAGGCAAACCGCCAATACCAAGATTTAAATTACACCGCACAAAACTTCCTACCAGCACCAATTGCAAATTTCAGAGATAACTTAGCAAAGCAGTTTAAAGAAATTGATGACACCGATATCCCCAATGAACAATTCATTCAAAAATTACTAACCTACTTACCAGACGACAAAACCCTTTATCAAAACCAATTTTCTAAAAAATTTAACATGCTGTATGAGATATACGAATGCTACGACATCCACCCTGAAAAACACGGTTTTAATTTAGCCAAGCTCGATATGGCAATACAATTAAAAACAGCAAACCACAAAATCGATGTTTTAATCGAAGCCTGCCAAGCGTACCGTTTCGCGTTGCTAGATGAACGTGAAAATTTATTCCGAAGTTTAAGCTCACAAAAAAAAGATTATTTTAACCGACTATTTGATGACATTGATCACAGCACCGACACAAAAATCGCATTAAAAAAAACCGCTCCTATTCCAGCTGGCTTATACGAAAAAGCATCCCCGCATGAAAAAATCCAATACGGCAAATTATTTAATCTACTAGGCCAATATGAATTAGTCGTAAACGCCTGGCAAAAACTACGCGATCAATCAAAAACACCCAGCAGCCGTTTAGATAACTTTCAATACCAATTCAACAGCAAAGGCATGCAAACCTATGTGGTAGCGAGCGCAAAGAAGCGGTCACCTGGTATGACCTTTATCGATAAGGTATTAAATATCTTGAGTGTCGGCTATTACGCACGTTTTTTTAAACCTGCCAAGCAACAGCAGCTTTTGTATTATCAAAAATATACCTCGATGCAACGCCTAGACAATGCGGCGAAAAATGCACAGCGCTTTACTCCCAGTTCGGATTTTAGACTACACTTATAAAAAAATTCCCGTCAGCGGCGGG
>CAYXLV010000438.1:0-1764 GCA_964465995.1 uncultured Coxiellaceae bacterium
TTTAAAATTAATATGCAACACTTAAGACGCTAAACCCACAAAAAATAATTTCAAAATTGCTTTACTAACTTGCGGGTAATGATTAGCCCGCTGTTTAACAGCGGGATCTATGAGCATGCACTACGTTGCGCGATCAAGTCGCGTACTACTCTTTAAAAATCACACATAAGAAAAATCTCAGTCATTTAGACATCAAAAACAGTTGACCTAACTTTAGAAATAAACACCAATCTGTGCAATCACCGTATTACGAGTACCACCGTTGCCTGGCGGTGCAGGTACTGGTGCAATGAGCGGTAGAAAGTTTGGAGATGCACCATTACCCGGTGTGGAACCACCAGTAGCAAAATTACCAGCGGCATAATTAATATCATGACGATAGGAAATTTCTTCGATAGTGTCTTTCCATATCGAGGTGGTTAAGAAAACTTCGTAACTTTGTTGTGGCAAGTTTAATGCCAGTGCTTGCCACGTGCGACCGTAGGCAACGCCCAGGGTCAACGGATGAATACCAATATGAAATAACCAATCTAACTCAGCATGAACAGAACTCAACATCGCACCATTGACATTAAAACTCATATCGAAAAAATTAAAGCGACGTAAATCACGAATATATTCTGCAATAATTGTGGCAGGTCCAATCGTCACTTCGCTATGCGCATCAATCGCCGGCACCCGGTGACGTAAATTATTAAAATTACGAATCGTGACATTATTCACTACCGTGTCTTCGCCAAAACCATGGAATACATCTGGATTCGAAGCCTGAGTTAAACCGTTATTTTGCATACCTTCTGAATCAGCGATATTAGATACCACACCCACACCAGCATCAAAATCCACTTTGCGTAAAGCGTGTTTAAACCCGATATTGGCACCACCTTGGCGTAAAAATTTGTTGCCCGTGGTGGTCATATTACCGCGATAAGCATAAATTGACGCGTAAAACCCCGAATTAAAATAACCAAGTAACATGCCACGCGCTAAGATACGACCCATCGATAAAGTTAATGGTGTCGTTATAATTCCGCTCGAATAACGACCAAATGGCATATAAAACTGGCCGATCGTAAAATAAAAATGCGTTACATTTAAATCACCAATGTTCACCCAACCACGACGCAAATAAAGTCTTGAATTAGGAACACGCGTACCAGTGACGCTTTGCGGTGAACTGTCAAAATCAATCGATACAAAAGCATTGGCAAAGCGGCTAGCAATGGCATTAACATCTAACTCAGCCGAATTTAAATCGATACTGCCAGAACTACCACCAAAACCTGAGCTATATAAAGTATCACCGGCAACACCACCACTGATCACGATTAATGGACGAGTTAAATCAAAACCTTGAGCGCGCATTTCTTTAGCAAAAGCCGAGCGGCGTTTTAAAATGCGCAAGTCTTCGTTCATGGTAGACAGTTGCTGTAATAAATCAGATGCGTCAAATGCACTGCGCAAACCTAAGAGTGGTGATGTGGTCACAGTGATGGGATGCATAAAACGAGTGCGGTTACGACGAGTTGCAGCTGCTGGTGATGGTAAGGTTTTGGATGATGCCGCTGTCGTTGCATGCGTGGTGGCTTTTGCACGACCAGATGTTGCACTAACTGTTTTACGTTCTTTTAATTCGGATTGCAGAGATTTAATTTCTTGCTGTAATTCTTTTGCTTCTAAACTGACTTTTTGCAGCTGTGCTTTTAATAATCCCTGGATTTTTAACTGATTGTCATCACATGTAATTTGAAACAGAGACAGACA
>CAYXLV010000439.1:0-1749 GCA_964465995.1 uncultured Coxiellaceae bacterium
AGCCAATAGTTTACCTTGTCATCACACTGCTGGCTATGGCTGTTTTTGTGGTAATTAGAGTTTACCTAGATCAATTTACACTGGCTAAAGCCTCACCAGATCCGAGCTATTATGAATCAGTTCATATGGCTCGGGTGCTCAGCATATTATGGGGTTTTATATCGATTATGGTTTTTACAAGTATGATCAAGCTTACTGCCAATTGGTACGATTTAGAAAATAAGCGCAAGCAGTTGGAGAATGAAAAGCTCACCGCAGAGCTTAACCACCTGAAGTCTCAGATAAATCCTCATTTCTTATTCAACACTTTGCACAACCTCAACTACCTGACCATGCAGAAGAGTGATGAGGCATCTGCTGTAATCATCAAGCTTTCTAATATCATGCGCTATATGATTTATGAAGCCAACAAGCATAGTGTGCCCATTGCCAATGAAATCAGCTATATGAGCGACTATATAGCGCTGGAGCAAATTCGGCTGAATAATCAATTTGAGCTAGATTTTGATATAAAAGGATTGAATGAAAACATACAGATTGCTCCCTTGCTACTCATTACCTTTCTGGAGAATGCCTTTAAACATGGCGTTTCTGATAGGATTGATAACTGCTGGATAAAAGTAGAGTTGGAGGCTTCAGAAGAGCATATCCATTATAGAGTTTCCAATTCGAAGGTACCTAAAAGACAACAACAAACGCCCTCAGGTTTTGGACTCGATAATTTAAAAAAGAGACTTAACTTGCAGTATCCAGATAAACATAAGTTGTTGCTTAATGATGATAAGGAGCAATTTACCATAGACCTAACTATTGAGTTAACATGATTAGATGTTTGATCATTGATGATGAGCCCCTGGCAAGAAAGCTGCTGGCAGACTATGCCGAGAAAGTCCCTTATTTGGAAATAGTAGGGCAATTCTCTAACGCGCTTGATGCATTAAATGTGATCAATAAACAGCAAATAGACTTATTGTTTCTGGACATACAGATGCCAGAGATTACTGGAGTGGAATTCCTAAAAGCCATTGACCACACGCCACAGGTGATTTTTACCACGGCTTATGCCGAGTATGCACTGGAAGGTTATGAACTCAATGTGATCGATTACCTCTTAAAACCCTTTGATTTTGCACGCTTCTTTAAGGCTGCGGAGAAAGCCAAAAAGCTGCTGCAACCTAAGACATCTATTGAAAAGGAGAACAAAACCTATATTTTCCTAAAAGAAGGTAATGGACTCATCAAACTAAATTTCGATACCATTTTGTACATCAAAGGACTAAAAGATTATGTACGTGTTATTACCCAAACCAAAGAGCATATTGTGCTATACACCTTTAAGGAATTACTCAAAGAATTGCCCTCATCCGTTTTTATCCGTATTCATAATTCCTATATCATCAACATGCAGCATATAACTACCATTGAAAAAAACAGGCTCTTTATTAATGCGCAAGAAATCCCTATTGGAGGCACTTTTAAAGGGAATATTGAGGGTTTAGTTTAATTTTCAGTTATTAACCAGCTTTTCTGGTTACGAAAGCTTGCACTTAGTAAATAGCTGTATCAAAAACAATTTAATCCCGTTGAGCTTTGCTATACAAGCAAAAACGAAATGATGAAAACTATCGATAAATCAAAACCGGTAATGGTGACAGGCGCTACAGGCTATGTGGCCGGCTGGTTAGTGAAAAAATTATTAGAAGAAGGCATTACAGTGCATGCGGCAGTGCGTAATCCGGACAATAGAGA
>CAYXLV010000440.1:0-1743 GCA_964465995.1 uncultured Coxiellaceae bacterium
GTTTTTTGGTATAGAGCTGCATACTGATTTAATGCGTCAATTCACCAAAATTATGATGGGGCTTTATCAACTATTTGTTGAGCGTGATTTAAGTTTATTGGAAATCAATCCATTGGTTGTTACCAAGCAAAATCAACTGTTGTGCTTAGACGCCAAATTTAATATCGACGATAACGCCATGTATCGCCAATCTGAATTGCGTGAAATGCGTGATACTACGCAAGAAGATGAGCGTGAAACTCGTGCTCAACAATGGGAATTAAACTACATCGCGCTTGATGGCGAAATTGGCTGCATGGTCAACGGCGCTGGTTTAGCGATGGCGACGATGGATTTAATTAAATTAAATGGTGGCAAGCCCGCTAACTTCTTAGATGTTGGTGGTGGTGCAACAAAAGAACGCGTGACAGAAGCATTCAAAATTATTGTGTCAGATAAAAATGTTAAAGCAATTTTAGTGAATATCTTTGGTGGTATTGTGCGTTGCGATTTAATTGCCGACGGTATCATTGGCGCAGTGGCTGATGTTGGTGTGGATGTACCTGTGGTGGTGCGTTTAGAAGGTAATAATGCGGATTTAGGTGCGCAGAAATTAGCAGATAGCGGCTTAAATATTATTGCTGCTAATGGTTTTCCTGAAGCAGCAAAAGCTGTGGTTGAACAAGTGAAGAGTGAGGTAATCGGATGAGCATTTTAGTTGATAAAAATACAAAAGTTATTTGCCAGGGTTTTACTGGTAAACAAGGTACTTTTCATTCTCAGCAAGCAGCTGAGTACGGTACTAAAATGGTCGGTGGTGTGACGCCGGGTAAAGGTGGACAAACTCACTTAGGTTTACCCGTGTTTGATAGTGTGCATGCTGCTTATGAAGCCACTCAAGCTGATGCTTCTATTATTTTTGTGCCAGCACCTTTTTGTAAAGATTCCATTATTGAAGCCATTGATGCTGGTATTAAACTGGTGATTTGTATTACCGAAGGTATTCCTGTGCTAGATATGTTGCAGGTGAAAGCCTTTATGCAAGGTAAAGACGTGCGTTTAATTGGCCCTAATTGCCCAGGTGTGATTACGCCGGGTGAATGTAAGCTTGGTATTATGCCAGGGCATATCCATCAAAAAGGTCGTGTCGGTATTGTGTCTCGTTCAGGGACTTTAACTTACGAAGCTGTGAATCAAACGTCAATGCTAGGCTTTGGTCAAAGCACTTGCGTCGGCATTGGTGGCGATCCTATTCCTGGTACCAACTTTATTGATGTATTGGCGATGTTTGAAAAAGATCCACAAACCGAAGCGATTGTGATGGTGGGTGAGATTGGTGGTTCTGCTGAAGAAGAAGCGGCTGACTTTATTAAAGAGCATGTGAGCAAGCCAGTGATTTCTTATATCGCGGGTGTGACGGCACCTCCTGGAAAGCGCATGGGTCATGCGGGTGCAATTATCGCAGGCGGTAAAGGTACGGCTGCGGATAAATTTGCAGCATTGAAAGCCGCTGGCGTACACACTGTCGAATCACCGGCTGAAATTGGTAAAGCTGTTGCTGAAGCCACTGGCTGGAAACAAGCGGCTGCCTAAACGCTTTGTTCTCTAATTATATCCCGGACAGTTCGCATGACTGCTCCGGGATTTTTTTTGGTGGCTAAATCACTTGTTTCTCAGAATAAGCTAACCAGTACATCATCTACTATTAATGTCAGAAAATTGCCATTATTTTGCGCTTCGATCATGTAATGCATTGAATAATAA
>CAYXLV010000441.1:0-1729 GCA_964465995.1 uncultured Coxiellaceae bacterium
CCCTTAGGGCTAACCATAAATACTTTTTGGTGCTTGTGGTTGTAAAATTGATACTTAACTTGGCCATCAGGCTGAGTCACGATCACAGGCTGTTGGTTGTTGTTTTTTTGATAGCTGGTGACACGAGGCACTTGATTAGCAGTCACAATGTGGCTATATGTATTACCGATCCTATCTAATAAATTAGCTTCAAGCCGACCATTAGGCAAGGTGACCAATTCTTGATAAACGGCATTTTTATTACTAATAGCCTGATATTTAATGTCAGTTGTTTGCTTTAATGCATTGGTTTTTTGGGTTAAGCGATCGAGTCTGTCGAGCTTAAATTGATCAAAGGCGATTTTACCTCTAGATTGTAAAACTTGTGATAATAATAATTGTCCCGATCGAGCATACTCAGAAGTTTCGAGACCCATTTGCGCATCGTCAATACCTTTACCATTTTGATCGACGTTGGCATAGGTGTAGCAGAATATAGGATTGCCAAATTGATCATAACGATATCTTTTTAATGACACACGACTTGGATCTTGTTTAGCCACCCACTCGTTCATTTGGCTTAATACAGGCGCAATGAATCTAGTCATATTACTGACATCAAATAGGTTATCCATATAAACACGAACGGTGTCTATATTATTATCGTTGTTGTAGCGATACTCGGTTACTCTACCCGTGGGACTGAGTTGGAAGCGGACTAATAGTATTTCCTCAGTGGAATCGTTTACAAAACGTGTGACGGCATTGTAACCTGAATTTGGCTCACCCGGATTCTCTACCCATTGGCTTTGGGTAAGCAGCCGCTGTGCAGCGCCGTCAAAGTTGTATGCAAAGGAAATCACCTCACCATCTGGCAATTGGTGCGTGTTTACCAGCCCTGTATCTTTCGAATCATAATAGGTGAATTTTTCTATGCCATTATCTGGGTATGTAATTGTGGAGACTTGACCTCGCGCAGTGTAGACGTACTGCGTATGCAGCTGATCAGGCTGACGCATTTTGATACCGGTGTAACGGGTCAGTTTGGTAATTCGTTGTTGTGAGTCACATTCGAATATGACCGGCTGCACCAGATTAAAACCGTCTTCTACTTTGGTGGTAGCGCCTTCATATGTTATCCGAAAGCCAGCTTCCTCTCCGACAGAGATGTTATTAATCTTACCGTTGTTTAGATAACCTAGTGTCAATTGCGTTCTATCAGTTTGCGTAATTGATTCCATCCAATTGTCGTTAACTGCAAGATATTGATAATTAATTTTGTAATCGTTATTTGGGCACTGTGAGAAAGTTAAGCGCTGTTTATTATCAAAACCCCATTGCCATAGATGTTCGTTATCAGCATACAAATCAATCAGTTTTCCATGCGCACTTGGCGTGCGCTTTAATGCATATTTTGTGCCACTTGGTCCAATAATGGCTGTTAGCTCTGTGCCATTATATTGATAACTGATCACGTGATTTTTAGGTGTCATTCGTTTAAGCAGCACACCAGTCTGACCATCATAAACTGCTAGGTATTGCGTTAATGGATCTCGCCACAACCAAGTGCCATCGGTTTGTTTATACATAAAAGGGCGACTATTTCCATGAAAAGGCGCAAAAAAGAGCATAGGAGAACTTTCTTTCTGCTCATAAATAGTGACATGCCCATCGGGCTCTACCATGGTAATGCTAGTATCTGAAAAATTTTGAATGGCAGAATGCGCAAATTGCCAACACTGTTTTGGAC
>CAYXLV010000442.1:0-1718 GCA_964465995.1 uncultured Coxiellaceae bacterium
ACTTCAGCCGGTGTATTATGAATATGTAAAATGGTTTTATCACCTTTTGGATTCCAATTGTGCGGCGTGTATTCAATTAAGTCATAACCAATCGCAATAATCACATCCGCATTGTCGATACCAAAATTAGTTAAATCATGTTTCATAAAACCAATCGTACCCATACATAATGGATGCTTAGAGGATAACGCGCCTTTTGCCATAAAGGTAACTGCTGCTGGAATTTGTGTTGCTTCAACAAACGCTTTTAGCGCATCACAATTTTCAGTGCGACAAATACCGTGGCCAGCTAAGATCATGGGTTTTTTGGCTGACTTTAATAAATCAACAGCGCGTTGAATTTGATCGGGATTGGGTAAAGTGCGTTTGGGTTGTTTAACTGTAATTGGCTGCATGGCCGATTTTAATTTTACAATATCTTCTGGAATAATCACCGCTGTGGCGCCACAGCGTTCCGATTGTGCAACTTTAAATGCTTTGCGAATCACCTCACCAGTCACTTCAGACACGCCAATCATACCAGCCCACTTAGTCACTGGCCGAAATAGTGCGACTAAATCGATGACTTGGTGTGACTCTTTATTTAAACGATCCAAGGACGCTTGTGCCGCTAAAGCAACTAATGGCGAACTATCTAAATGCGCATCCGCTGTACCCAATAATAAATTAATCGCACCAGGCCCTAAAGTTGCCAAGCAAACGCCTGCGCGTCGAGTGAGCCGACCATACACGTCAGCCATAAACGATGCACCTTGCTCGTGTCTGGTGACAATAAAACGGATTTTTGAATCTAGGAGCTCATCAAGAATATCGATATTTTCTTCACCCGGCACACCAAATATATATTCCACACCTTCATTTTCTAAACATTCAACAATTAACTTCGCTACTTTTTTCTCTTCCATGTGAGCTATCCTTTTTTGTTAGTCAATTTTCCTTAGACCGCTATCGGTGCTTTGATGGTTGGCCAAGGGTCGTAGTGATGAAAAATAAAATCTTCGAATTGGTAATCGTATAATGATGCGGGTTTGCGTTGAATTTCTAGTGTTGGTAAAGCACGTGGCGTGCGTTGCAATTGTTCTTCTACTTGCTCTAAATGGTTTAAATAAATATGACAATCACCACCCGACCAAATAAATTCACCGACATCTAAATCACACTGTTGTGCAATCATATGGGTTAATAACGAATAAGAGGCAATATTAAAAGGTACACCTAAAAATGCATCCGCCGATCGTTGCGTTAATTTGCACGACAGTTTGCCGTTAGCAACATAAAACTGAAATAACAAATGACAAGGTGGCAATTTCATTTGTTCAAGCTCACCCACATTCCAAGCAGAAACAATTAAACGACGTGTATTTGGATTATTTTTAAGGTTGTCTAATAATATTTCCATTTGGTCGATCACCCGACCGTCTTTGCTTTCCCAACGCCGCCATTGTTTGCCATACACTGGACCTAAGTCACCGTTCGCGTCGGCCCATTCATCCCAGATTTTGACTTTATGATCATTTAAAAATTTTGTATTGGTGTCACCGCGTAAAAACCAGAGTAATTCAACAATGACACTGCGCAGATGAATTTTTTTGGTGGTGACGAGAGGAAATCCATCTTGTAAATTAAAGCGCATGTCATAACCAAACAGGCTTAATGTGCCGACACCCGTGCGATCAAGCTTACGGGTGCCGGTATTTTTAATCGTTTTTAAGAAATCT
>CAYXLV010000443.1:0-1715 GCA_964465995.1 uncultured Coxiellaceae bacterium
ATCATTATCTATATAAAATTGAAATTTTTGCTTAGCCTCTTTCAATATATGAGACGCGTCTGCGTTCTTATTTTTTAACTCACCAACATAGCTCGAGTAGGCGTCAAATAATAAATACTGGTTCGCAATAGCATCTGGAAAATCTGTCATAAACTCATCAACCAACTCAATTGCCTTGCGAAATTCACCTTGTTGGCATAGACATTTCACTTGGGCTTCTTGGGTCGATTCAACTTGCTCTAGCAATGCTTGATAGACTGGACTATCACTGTCCATGCCTGACATTAATTCGCGCAATGCATCATACGTATGCGCATAGACAATATAAGCCGCCTCATAATCTTTATCGGTATAATACAGCAACCCTTTTAACCGGTTATAGTCTGGCGTTTCTTCAAAGTGGTTTAATGACTCTATATTTTTTATTTCAGCTCTTGCAGATGCTAGATCGTTATTTTCAAGGTAATTGATAATTTTTAATTTGCAACACAGGAATTCATTATGGCCCATGGTTTTAAGCCAATCATCTTTGCTAATATCCGGGTGGTCTTTTAGAAAATCTGCCGATAATACACTGGTTTTCATTGCTGCTAACTGAAATTGCGCAAGCTCAACATCACCCTCTTCCAAAGCAATATTAAACAATTTTTGTCTTGCATAGATACTTCTCTGAGGATCAGCCTCAATTGCTTTATAACACAATGTCTTAATGTCATTATTATCAACGGTTTTACTTTTTAATAAACCATCAATTTCCAACTCAATTTTGCTTCTCATTGTGTTGTTTATGGTAGACAATTCTTCAATATTCTTCGTATTTGCCCCCAAAAACTCTAGCTCATTTAAATCAAGTTGATCGCACTTTAATCCAAATTTAATTTGAGCAATATTATCGCGCATAAACTTAACTGCATTTCTAAGCTTATCAATTTCATCAGCAGAAACGCCGTATTTTTCTTTATTTAGTTTGTTGACACCATGTTTGGAGCTAAATTTCTTCTCCATAAACTCATGAAAACTTGTAATAGCCTGCTCTAACTCTTTACCGAGCTGCTCTTTTGCAGTTGATTTTGGATCAGCTGAATAATAGCGTCTTTCCAAGGCTTTAACGTTTTCATAAAGATCATTATGCTCTTGCAGTATCTTATTATAATGCTGCGCACCTTTTATCTTATCTTCATCCTTATGAATTTCACTCTTCTTATAAAACGCATAACCAATACATCCCACAGCCAACAGTCCACCGACAACTGCTGTCGCTGGATTGGTAACTGACACCGACACCACAACACTACCTGCTGTAGCAGCAACATTCACTGACTCTAATCCTTGCTCAATTTTATGCGCTAAAGAATCTGTTGGTATAGGTGGCGGCAAATTAATAGAGCCTGGATTGACACCTTTGCCTGGAAGCGTTTTTATAATTTGTTGGTATTCAAAAGTGGGTTGCTCCATCCCAAAAACTTTGTTGTACTCCTTGCTTAATTGCGATTGGAAGTCGAGAGCTGAGAGTGTATTTTGATTGGCGATTAAATTATTCCATGAAAATGGATAAGGCGTAGCAACACCTATGGCATATGGGTTTACAAAGTTATGCCCACCCAAATTATAATTCATATACGATGCAGTTAAACCATTTGACTCACTTACAGCAGCAAGATCATTGTCACCCCGCTTAAAAAAATGGCCCAATGCACTCATCGAAGCCGTGCACT
>CAYXLV010000444.1:0-1714 GCA_964465995.1 uncultured Coxiellaceae bacterium
ATATTTTCTGCGATGTGTATTTTATGACCAAAAAATGGTGATTTTTTGATAAAAGATTTTGGAAGGATATGTTTTGAAAAGGATGGCATGCAAAAAATTATCATAATGCCTCCTTTGAGATTTTCTTTTTAATATTTTTTATTTTCGATTTTAAAATTGTTTTTATTATGTTTGACCTGCCTTGTGAGGGTGGTTAATGAAGTTGTAAAGGCAATAAAGGATAAACAAGGATATGGAAGAATTAAATGTCTCAAGCTAGCAATACTCAGTTTTACCAGGACATCGATATAGAGTCTTTTATTCAGCATAGTAGCAAGGTCGGTTTAAATACCGGTTGTGATGTTGATCAAATTTATGAAGCAGTGATCAAGCAATCTGCATCAATTTTAGAAGTAGGTGCGGGCTATGGTCGAGTTATCAAGACAATTCTTGCAAAAGGGTATACAGGCCATATATCTGCTGTTGAGCGCAATGAGCAGTTATGTCTGCATTTAGAAAAAACGTTTAAGGATAATATTAAGTTATATAACTCAGATATTCAGAAACTATCTATTGCTGAGAAGTTTGATACGATTCTTTGGTTGTGGTCTGGGCTCTCGGAATTTCCAAAAGATAGACAAAAAGATGCTTTATTGAAACTGAGTAGCATGCTTAATTCGGGTGGGTCCCTGGTAATTGATGTATTGGATATCGCACGGAATGATATTAAAAAAACAGATGGTCTGGGCCTTGAAAAGAAGATTATTCTTGATGCTGGAGTATGCAAATTATATTTACCATCTGAACAAGAAATAGAGAGGTATAGTGTGGAATTAGGCTGTACGTTATCCAAGCCAATCTACTATAAAACTTTGACAAATAGAGATAGAATTATTTTTCTATTCAATAAGGCATAAATTAGCAGGCTATATTTTTATGACGACTGAAAGCACAGCAGAGGCAAGAGGCAGTATTTATTCAGTTGATTTAATGAAAGTTAAAGGCGAATTATCACAGAACGGCTGGCGTCATTCAGAAATTAATGAAGTCTGTCAGTTATATCAAGATTATTTGTTTCTGCGTTGGAAGCATCCGACTGTTAAATTTCCTCCGTCTATGGATATAGATGCTATTTGGAAAATTCATATATTGCATACTAAAGAGTATCGAGACTTCTGTGAGAAAGTTTTTACTCATTTTCCTGAGAGGTATCTTGATCGTGATTTTAATGAGCCGCCAGATGTTCTTAAGGTGGAGTTCGAAAATGTAACGCAAAAATTGTATCGTGATGAGTTTGGTTGTTATATAAAAAAAATCCGCGAAAAAACTTTATGGGGAAAGTTCAAGTCACTTATAAAAATAATTGGCCCTCAATGGATTTCATTTGCTGCCATTCTAACACTGTTTTCGATATTATCAGGTATATATATTTCTCATAATAATGAAGTAAGCACTGCATATAACACGCTTAAAAACTATACTAGAAATCTAAGCTATGATGAGGAAGACAGGTACTTGCTTTGTTCTTCAAGTTTAAAAGAAAAATATCCTGAGTTTTATGTGAGGCGCTTATTCGAGGTTCATCGGCAAATTAGGGAAGACTTGGCGCTACTGGTTAACTTGATTTTAGATATGCATGAAAACAATATTCTGATCACACGATCTGTTATTGTTGCGATGGGCCACTTCAATAAGCACTTTGTTACCGTTTATGAAAAAGGCATCAATATGTGTG
>CAYXLV010000445.1:0-1704 GCA_964465995.1 uncultured Coxiellaceae bacterium
CAATATTTTTATCTCTATATTTTTAGTTTGTAATAATCAACTTTCTCTTACTGTTTTGAGCTGTTGTTTCCTCATAAGAGGCACACGGTTACAGAATCTATGCCCCAATTTAACGTCAATATTTACAATTGTATATCATTTTCAACATCGACAATCATGCAGTTCAAGTCGTGCGTTGCCGTGCTCATGGCGCTTTTACTGATGTAAGTTCCTGATTTCATGCATGTTCATATAGGGTGAGACATGGTCACATTTGAGCGTTATCTTGCGATTCTGCAATCTTAGAGTGGTGTAAAAATGAAAAGTACGTGTTGAAACATGTACTAAACTGTTCAAGGCATATCCACATGAGAGTCATGCAGTTCGTATCAGTTTATTGGTCACCATGCGCGTTGCTTTATTCGCTGTTTCTTTTTTTTTCTTTCCTGCGTTAGACAACTCTCATTCTTTCTCTTCTCCTTCAGTCTTCTTTTTTCTCCGTTTCGATTTTACCTGTATTTCTTGGATGGCTCTGTTCCCAACACTGAGCATGACTCCTTGAACCAATTTGTGCTTCTTATTCTAGTTTCCTTACACTAATTGGCTCTAATTGCCTGTCGTCGAACTATGTTGTTATTGCAGGATCCAGTCAACTCAAGTTCTTTGTTTTTCTATAACAACGAATGCCGATCGTACGTTCAGACTGATTGACAAGGGAATCTGATTTCAAGCATCACTGTGTTACTTTGTGAATTTGTTCCCGGTTGTACATTTTTTACTGAAATATTCATATGAGAACATTTTTTCTGTATCACTATTTGCAGAGGATGCAGGATTGCAGAGGGATATCTATGCACTTGATGAACTCGACGAATCAGTCAAGAAAATAGTCAAGAAAATCAGTCAAGAAGGAGAAAAAGAAAACCTTACTCTGCCCTTTGTGAATTTAAGGAATTTAGTAGAAATAAATAAAATATTGAATGGATTGAATGAAAAACAATTAGACGAGGCCTATGAGAAAATCTCAGCAGAACGCAAAACATTAAACCCTGAACAAAACGCAGAAATAGATGCTACGATTCGAGAGGTTCTTGAGGAAATCTCCGATAAACAAAGAGGCTTAAGTATAAACTCCTATGAAACCCTAAACCCTTGAATCTATCGCAATGAAGCATCTCCGAAAGACGGAAACCTCAGGAAAATTTGAATTCAATGATAAAAGTTTTGAGTCACAACCTCAGGAACAGATCGGTAAAGATGTTACAGAGTTCTGTACAGAATTGTACGAGCGGGATTGAACCCTAACAACCCTTTTTTTAGCGTGGATTTTTGGATAATCTTTGAGAAGGCTATTAAAATTATTTTGTAGTTGGCTTTACAGTAGTGGCTATAATTTTTGATACAGAGTAAAACGTCTATTCTGGCGAGAGACAGTGCGACCTTGAATTATGTTTTGAGATGGGAATATCGTTTCTTTTTTTGGCAAGCCAGATGTAAATCCAGTGATTGGCTATATTGCTATTTTCAATCTCAGGTGTCATTGTGTAGGAGTGCCTCTGAGATTTACTATAACAGACGCGGACCTATGTAATCCTATTGGTGGTTGATTACAAATGCAATTATTTTAATTAATTTTTAAGAGAACTTTTGATTTTTGTGTAAAAGGAAAAAATAAAATCATTACAGACACTTGCTAAGCTTTCCAGCATTTGAAGGCACTTGCTC
>CAYXLV010000446.1:0-1699 GCA_964465995.1 uncultured Coxiellaceae bacterium
TAATTTAATACTGTGATGGCATTCGAAGCTGCAAATGCAACATGAGGCTCTTTTTTAGAAGCTTCTACAACCTTGTAGAGCGTATCTCTTAGTTCATCATTTTGCTCTACCCGATTAGCTAAACACCTTAAGAAACCTGGTTCGGCAATTTCAGTATTAAAAGCATCTTCCTTTAATGCCTTAAAGCTTGTCGCAGCATTATTATTGTTATTGTTTACTAATGTTGCTGCCATAAGCTTCATCTTTCCAACCAATCCACGAAAAACGGATTCCTGTGCAAAGTACTCAATCAATGTCTTATGAAAAAAACGAAAATATTGTTCATCACATACCAATAAGCACCCTGAACGCAGCGCCTCGAGTAAATGTTGGCAAGAAATTTCTGGATCATTCCAATTTTTCTTTTTTAACTGGTCTAACAAATTTTCCGGTTTTTTTGGATCGCTGAGCAAATGAGGGCGTAGTGTTTCCTCTACCGGTATCTCAATCTTTAACTTCCCATCTGTAGCATGTTGCAAGCACCAATATGCCAAGTTGGTATTGTAGTGGCGTAGCGCGTCTAGCCAGTTAAAGCGAGTCTTATCGAGATATTTCAGTAATTCAGGGTCTGTTTCAGCGAGTTTTTCTCTGGAGCGACTTGCTTGCTCTTCAAACCAGGCACTGACAAATTCATCGTAAATATCAATACGCTTTAAATGTTGCTGCTCCATAGCGGAGCTATCTTGGTATTGTTTTTCTAACCTCGGTAATACATATAACACTAGACTTAAAATGACCGGATTGGTCGCTAACTCGATCAAGTTTGGGATATTGGTCAAGTTATCCCAAAAGCGTTTAATCTCCCAGTCTGGCTTTGCTAGCGGCTGCCATTGTTCAATAAACACTTGCATCTGTTTTTCTGAAAGATCACGTAGCTGAGTGACCATCATTGTGTTCGGTATTTCGTTGTTTGAAGCAAGCAGTTCAGGGGCAAAGTGATCATTTAACTGGTTTTGCAATTCATTATATTGTAACCCCGACCCAAATTTTTCAGGGCGCACGCTCACTACAAATTGAGCGAGTGGCCAATTTCCCCAGTTGTTATCTATATATAATTTTCCTGGATAGTTAATTTCATCATAGCCATCACAAAAAACAATTAATCTCACGTGTTTTTGGATGAGGTTAGGGTTAGCAATATTAACGATCTTTTTTAAATAATCTTCTAGCAAATAGTCCGGCCGTATTTCCTTATTTCTAAGTGCATTGTTTAAGCCAATAAAGAGAGGCAAAGGTTTTGTTTGATCTTTAGCATGCTCCAGCAAACAATCACGCAACCAGTGTTTAGCAAAAGTGGTTTTACCCGCACCCGGGTCGCCTAAAATAACGGCAATACGTTGCTCTTTAGGGTTTGTCAAAAACTTGGTGCATTGGAAGGAAAGGCTGTTTGCCGATAATTTCTTCGAGGATAGCTCAATTTTAGTTGATAACTCTGCCTCTTCACGGATAATTTTATTGCCTTGAAAAAGATACGAAGCTTCTGGTTCCACGTACACTTGTTGACGGTATGTTTCCCATCCAACTCTTTTGCTGTTTCTGATTGGTGAATCTTGCAAACTAGTACATGCAAAATCATACAAAGTACTTAATGCTTTATTTAATTCATCTTTGTTATCTGAATAAGGATTCGCTGCTTCTAAAGATTGTTTTTTCATAATTT
>CAYXLV010000447.1:0-1683 GCA_964465995.1 uncultured Coxiellaceae bacterium
GGGTGCCGGTTTTAACCGATGTGCATGAAGACACGCCAATTGCTGAGGTAGCCAGTGTCGTTGATGTTTTGCAAACCCCAGCGTTTTTATGCCGTCAAACCAATTTTATGCAACGAGTGGCCACAGCCGGTTTGCCAGTCAATATCAAAAAGGGTCAATTCTTAGCGCCGTGGGATATGCAAAATGTCGTGAATAAAATGCATGCGGCAGGTAATCAGCAAATTATGTTATGTGAGCGTGGCACCAGTTTTGGTTATAACAATTTAGTGTCGGATATGCGTTCATTAGCGATTATGCAAGCAACCGGTTGCCCCGTGGTATTTGATGCAACTCACTCAGTGCAATTGCCGGGTGGTCAGGGTACGACTACTGGCGGGCAGCGTGAATTTATTCCTGTGTTAGCACGTGCAGCAGTGGCTGTTGGTGTGGCGGGTTTATTTATGGAAACTCATCCCAATCCCGATAAGGCACTTAGCGATGGCCCAAACAACTGGCCACTAGGTGAAATGCAAGCGTTGCTAGAAACCTTAGTGGCCATTGATCAAGTGACCAAAGCGCGTTTGCAAGCCGCTTGTGCTTTGACGTAAAGAATACAGGAGAAAAACATGTCAACAATTCAAGATATTTTTGCTTATGAGATTTTAGATTCGCGCGGTAATCCAACTGTTGCGGTTGAGGTGACATTAACCTCAGGTGTGCAAGGGCATGCCGCGGTGCCTTCTGGTGCATCAACCGGTGCGCTCGAAGCGTTAGAATTACGCGATAATGATGCCAAGCGTTATGGCGGAAAAGGTGTATTAAAAGCCGTCGCTAATATCAATAAAAAAATCAAGCCAGCTTTAATTGGGCAAGACGCCACCTCGCAAGAGCGCGTTGATGAAGTGATGTTGGATTTAGATGGCACGGATAATAAAAATAAATTAGGTGCCAATGCAATTTTAGGTGTGTCGTTAGCGGTAGCACATGCTGTGGCGAATGATTTACGTGTGCCTTTGTATCGTTATTTAGGTGGCGATGGTCCATACAGTTTACCTGTGCCAATGATGAATATTATTAATGGCGGCGCGCACGCTAACAACAATCTCGATATTCAAGAATTTATGATTTTACCGGTCGGCGCGCCAAGTTTTAGTGAAGCGCTGCGTTATGGTGCCGAAGTTTTTCATGCATTAAAAAAACGTTTAGCCAAAGAGGGACATTTAACAGCAGTCGGTGATGAAGGTGGTTTTGCACCAGACCTTGCCAACAACGAAGCAGCAATGGATTTTATTTTGCAGGCGATCGAAGACGCGGGTTACCGTCCAGGGGTTGATATTTATTTAGGATTAGATTGTGCTAGCTCAGAATTTTATCGCGACGGCTTTTATCATTTGCAAGGTGAAGATCGCCTGAGTAGCGATGACTTTATTGCACGCTTAGCCAACTGGGTGGATAACTATCCCATTATTTCAATTGAAGATGGTTTAAGTGAAGATGATTGGAGTGGCTGGGAAGCGCTCACATCACGCTTAGGTGATCGTGTGCAATTAGTCGGTGATGATTTGTTCGTGACAAATGCCAAAATTTTAAAACAAGGCATAGAACGACATGCAGCGAATGCCGTGTTGGTGAAGCTCAACCAAATTGGTTCATTGACGGAAACTTTGCTAACGATTGGCATGGCTAAGCAAGCAGATTATGGTG
>CAYXLV010000448.1:0-1683 GCA_964465995.1 uncultured Coxiellaceae bacterium
TGTTGGCATGTAGTTAGTATGCCTAGAGATTCTAAGTCCTTTTTATTCAATTTTCTGACTGGTAGAAACAGCTCTGAAGCAACTCTGAAGTCAATTGCTTCAGAGCTAAGTTCAGTGATTGGCTGTTTGTCAAACGAATCTTCAAACCTAATTCGCTGTAGTTCTCTTAACATGGTCTTATCTGCTAAGCGATTTGTAGAGCCAACTCGAATATAGCTCCCTTTTTCCAACCCCAATTTTTTTAAATAGTGTGGTTTAATTGCACTAGGATAAATTTGAATGGTAAGTAAGTAAGTAGGTATTTCGCCATGGAACAACCTCTATTTCAGGCAGTATCTGTGGCGCAATAAGGTCGCTCACCAAGCTAGCTAACTTTTCTTCTGTTAACAGAGGGTCTTTGATACCGCAAACTTGCTTCTTTTTGTCTTCTACTCCTAGAATAATAGTCCCGCCTGCGGTATTGGCAAAAGCGATCATCGTTCTTAACACGCCGAGTGGGGAGGATAAATCTCGCTTGAACTCTAAAGTTTTTCCTTCAGTGCTTTTTAGTAGATTGATAATATTCATGGGTCTGCATTTTACTCTGAAGATTTGGGCCTGTCCATATATTCAGAGCTTTTTTTAGAGAGCCAGCTGGGGAAAAGCATATAGGAAAATGGAAAAAGCGATCTAAGCAAAGCCGCATTTTGTCGCCAAGAGCACATTAACAGATTTTTTTATATCTTTCTTTGCTTGCTCAATAAACTCATTCCTCAGGTCATAAAGCAGTTTATCAGTTGCGCAATTCCCTAAAATTTTTAGATCTCCATAAGCAAATAACCCACACCTATGTTTTCCTGCTCTTGGGTTAAATTTATTCTGAAAACAATTTTTAGAATAATTAAAACTGGTGGATTCATTCTGAAGAATTACAACAATATCAAAAAAAGACACAGGTTTATCTGGATGTTGCTGAAGGTGGTTTTTACAAGTCATTACAAACTTGAGAACTGCTCGTCTAAACCACCTAGCTGTTGATTATCATACGCCGCGACCCTAACAAGCTTTAAAACTGCTTCCAACAATCAACAGTATTTTTTAATAAAGACACAACATCACGAGTAAGCTTGGGTCGTTTGTTTTTCGGGTTCCAGTAAAGCAGGCTTAATAAGCAAATAACATCCATCAGCTTTGCAGATTTTTCCCAATTTTCAGGAAGTGGTTCGCCGGCAGATAGAACTCCGGCAATAAATTTTTGTTGGTAAATGGTTGGTAGTTTATGGCTATAACGTAAAAACATGCCAATATCTAACAGATACGAACCAGCAAAAGCGAACTCCCAATCCAGAATGGCAGACACTTGATAGCGGCCATTCATTTTTTGCACGAGGATATTCGAAGGGTCAAAGTCTGCATGCGTCATATTGGCTTGATTTTTATCGGGCAAATCACTTTGATTGGCTTCAACAAATTGGCTCAGGCGTTTGCAAAAATCAACACCTAAACTCTCTTGCACATTGTTTTCGCTAAGACAGGACATCACGAACGGTAGATATTCTTCTGCCGCGCTAAATGGCTTAACAACAAGCTCATCTTGAAAAAAACCGCCTTGATCAAATGTTATTTGGCGCAATTGATTAAGACACACACCGGCAGAAAAAGCGCAGTCGGCAATCGCATCATTATTCCCCGCTAAAATAACAT
>CAYXLV010000449.1:0-1676 GCA_964465995.1 uncultured Coxiellaceae bacterium
CGTATCTGAAGGAGGTGTGTTTTTTACAATAGGAACAAGTGGTCACTTAAGGTCTTATGATTTATCCACAGGAATAGAAGTCTTTCATGGTGAATTGGACGTTCAAGCAGGAGGAGACCTGACTTTTATTGATGGTGAATTATATTTAGGAGAAAATGGAGGAAGAATAATTAAATTAGACTTAAATGGGGCGCAGTTGCGCTCTGTCTCAAAGGCGATAGCGGAAAAATAGTCATCTTTAAGGTGACTAAACGCATAAAAAATGTCTACCTCCGCTATCAAGACAAAGATAGAACAAATTTTACAGACCTATATTTCAGTAGAGTGGGAAACCTATGTTGACTTAGCGTTGAAAGGAGACCTGCTAAGCATGGAAGAAACGCTACGGTGTAACGCACATTATGCCATGACAGCGATTACAGACCAAGTAATAAAAGCGGTATCGGAAGAGCTATTAAAATACCTGGAAGAGGAAGCTCATCAAAAAGGTCATCGAAATATTGAAAGGCGGGATTTAAGCATACGACTATCCACAGGACATTGGATAAAAGTGCCAAGTGCCTATGTAAAACGTCCTAAGAAGGGAGACCAAAGTCCTCGTCATTTACTGGCCGGGCATTTTAAATTGATCGGCGACTCCAGCCCACTTTTATACAGTAATGTAGCGTATAGTTCGATGATCTGCCCATCATATGAGCTTGCTAATGAATTGCTTATGCAGTTTGGCGTGCCCCTCAGTACAACATTTGTTCGGAGCCTAACAAATGAGGTAGCAAACAAGTGTGAGGAAGCAGGAGAGCATCATGTACAGTTAGAGCAAGCAGAATGCTTAGCGGGAAAAAGGGTAGTCATTTCAATAGATGGGGGTCGGAGTCGACTGCGGCAATACACCGGAAAAACCAATGATCAAGGTAATGCCTGCTATGATACGGGATGGAAAGAACCAAAATTATTTGTGATTGAAACCCTTGATGAAGCAGGCAATCTAAAGCGAGAAGGTTTACCGATTTATGGCTGTCGGTTCTCAGAAAAAGATGTACTTGGTTTACTAAAGGATTACTTGCTTCAATTACAAATAAATCAGGCAACACAGGTTCAACTTATAGCAGATGGAGCGCCCTGGATTTGGAATAATTTAAAGCCAATATTGCTTGATTGTGGCGTGGCTGAGGGTAAAATCATTGAAACATTGGACTACTATCATAGCTCCAGTTATATGTACGATTTGGTAGATCTGATGCCCAAAAGGGTTAGTCAAAAACAACGCCAGCTGTACTTGGCGCAATTTAAAGTTGATTTATGGGATGGGCAGAGCAATAAGATAGTGGAGGTATGTAAACAAGTCTATAAAAAGCCTAATAAAATTATAAAGAGGTATATGAATTACCTGGAAAAGCATCATCTAAAAACACAGTATGCTGATTATGAGGAAAATAAATTACTCAAAGGAAGTGGACTTATTGAATCTGGAGTTCGACGAATCATCAATCTTAGATTTAAAAATACCTCAACTTTTTGGAATGAAAAAGTGGTTGAAAAGCTTTACTTTTTAAGAGCAGCTATTATTGCGGGTCGATGGAATATCGTCATGCAAAACTTAATTGGACAGTTAAATTATTGAGACAGGGCGCAACTGCGCCCCAGAGTATTTCATACATTAGTCCCCAGCCATCGCA
>CAYXLV010000450.1:0-1666 GCA_964465995.1 uncultured Coxiellaceae bacterium
TGACAAACAGCCTGGCAGAATTATTAACCAAAAAGAACTTCCTCCAAGCCCGGGATTACACATTGCTGCTATTCGTGGGCACGAACCTGTAGTTGAATATTTATTAGAATTTTCCGAGAAAACTAAACAATTGTTAAAGCTTCTCGAGTCAACCAATCAACATGGCCGAACACCTTTAGATACTGCGGTATGGTATTCTTCTTTTGAGTCACTTAAATTGATTATTAAATATTTTGAAAAGCACAATTTAACTATTGACTATGACAAACTGCTTGAGACCTCAAAGGCAAAAAAAGAAAGTTGCACACATCTTATTGTTAACTACTCTCCGCATGCGATACATGAACTTACCGGCGAATCAGTGATAACTACAGAGCGCACTTTGTTTTTTAATAGTGCCTGTGAGGGGGGTATATTTTTTGAGCCCCAGTATTTTCTAAACTCAAAGACGATGAGTCATCCGGATTATTGGTCAGCTACTAAAGTGCTCAATCGTCGTAATACATTTCCCAAAATAACAACGGTCAAACACTTGGCAAACAGTAGTTATACTGATTTGTTGGCTAATGTTCCTAGCGAAACAAAAATTTCTAATCATAGCACTGAGCAGTTAGATAACATTATTTATACTAATTTGACTGAACTGCTCGAGTTGGAGCCGCTATTTCCTGGTCCAACACCTGCGTATCAACAGATACATCATTTTTTAATGTCCCGCCAAGCGGAGCTGGTAGAGGGTTCTCTAGCAGCGCCGTTTATTTTTTTTATTGAAAATCCCACTGCCTTAATGCTGCCTTTGATAATCATCCTCTGCACCCTATTTTTTTCAAAAAAATATGGAGCAAAAAGGTATGCAAACTCCAATGAAAAATATTTAAATTTACTGCAGTCAAGGGTTGGTCAAATTCAAGGGCCTAAGGATTTTTTAGGACAGCTTACTCTTGAAGATATTACTGTGTCTGATGATAGGCATACGCATAAATATAAGCAAGATGTAGCGCGTATTGATTGTAGTTATTTGCCTTTGCCACATATTTCCAAAAGCTATGGTGTGAAAGCCAATGATATTGAAATTTCAAATCAAATATTTTTTCCAGAAAACTTTAACCAAGATGATCGCGATAAAATTTTAATTTATATCCCAGGAACTGCTTCGTCCTTAGAAAATACTGAAATTGATATAGCTATTTCAACACATCTCGCATATGTTGCAGAGTGTCCGGTGCTATTGGTGCATCATGCGCTAGCTCCGCGTAACAGATGGCCTGAGCAGCTTGCGGATGTTTGTAGAACTATTCACGATTATGCGAAGAAATACCAACCAAAAGAAATCGTTTTGGCGGGTTATAGTGTTGGTGGTTTATTAGCAACCTTAGCAAGTCTAATACTCGTGGATTTTTCGATTAAAATCGATCAATTGCTTTTGTTTGCGCCTGCGCTTGATATGAGTGGTGAGTTTCGAGACATTGACAGTTTTTCTAAATACAGTGCATATCAACAATACTTGCCAGTAGAATTGCAAAACAATTATGAAAAATATCATGCGCTGAAGTTGCTGGGTGATACCGATAAATTATTTAATAATGCGAACAAACCTTTCGCGCAAATGATCCGTTTGTGTTTTGGGGAGAAATATGCAATTCCTTTAATAAACCTGCGTAAATAC
>CAYXLV010000451.1:0-1655 GCA_964465995.1 uncultured Coxiellaceae bacterium
AGTAAAGGTAAGCTTATTTCTTGAGCTTTTATAATTTTTTTATTACTGGCTTGAAATATAAATGAATTGCATAGTGCATTGATGATTTCGCACAAGGTTTGTCTAGTTGGCTTATCTTGCGACAGCGTTTTAGATTCAAGTAAATAATAATCTTGGTTAATTGTTAATGTTATATCATTGCTTGAAATTTGGTCCTTGTGGTCGGAAATTATATTTTTGATAAATAGGAAAAAATGGTATAACTGCTGTATATCATTAGAGTTAATTACCAGTAATTCTGATTTGGCAATATTGCAAAGCCCCTGCAATAAAAATGCAGTAGATGTTAACTTTTTAATGTGTTCTTGTTTCTCTAGGCGGTTTTGCAGCAAGTGAGCTAAGGATAAAATATCAGAGAGTTTTATTTTGATGTTATGACCAATCGATGATTGTTTTATCTTATTGGATAAAAATCCAAGCTGATTAACAAAACGTCCAATGTTGAATTCAAGATTTTTATTATCTGAAGAATTTGTTTTAGTGATTCTGAAAAAGGATTCTATAACTTGATTTATTGGGTCAATTGAAGATTGGTCTAGATCATGACTATCAATTTTCTGAAGGTCTATGACAAGGCCAATGATGTAATTCTGGATTGTTTCCTGGTGTATAGCAGGTATGAGTTTGAGGAAAATGTTATCAATGATAGGTTCTTTTTCGTATAAGTTTAAGAATTTCTGATATTCATTAGTGCTATTGCTGCCATTATCTGGCGAGCTTGCGGCGATGAGAGTGTTTGGTGAGCGGGAGGGTTCTTTGTTTAGGTTTAATAACTCCCGGTAGCTATTGGTGCTGTCACTACCACTATCTGGCGAGCTTGCTGTGATGAGAGTGTCTGGTGAGAAGATTTTTTCTTCGAGGGGAAGTTGTTCTTCTTGAGATGGGGGTGTAGACACCTTTTTTGATTCGGTTAGAGATATGAGTTTTATGACTAGAAGAAAATCTTTTTCGATTTCTGGTAAAAGCTCGGGTTTTTCTTGTTCAGTAATTTCTTTGAATGCATGTGCAATCCCAATTTTTTTACAGACTGGAATCTGAGGTTCACGAAGAATTCCGCCAATTAGGCCGTTGAATGATCCTTGTATATTATGTTGTCGTATGATTTTTTTGATGTGAGTGTTGGTAAGCTTAAATTTTTTTATATCTTTATCTTTAAGTTTGGATTGGATTTCTATATCTTCAAGTTTGGATTGGATTTCTATAAATGCGTATAATTTACAGTATTTGTCGAAATTATCCCCAGGAAATTTTTTGAATTCCTCTTTTTGTTCGTCGCTTAATATCGGGTAAAGTCTGCGATAGATGCAGTGTATTTCCACCTCGTTTTCAGCTTCGGATTCGTTGTAGGCAATGCCAAGCTTTTTTTCTTGCTCGGTGGTGAAAGACTTGTCAATAGAATTAAGGAAGTTGCTTAAAGGGTAATCATCACTGTATTTTTTTATGAATATTTGTTTTTGATCTTTAGTTAAAATAAGAAGTGTCTTTCTAAATAGGTAGTAGATTGAAAATTTATTTTCGGTCATTTTTTCATAAATGGCCTGAACAGATTTACTTTGCTTTGGTTTCAGTTTAATGGAGCTGTTGAGCTTCTCTAGCTCGGTTTGCTGTTTTTCTAT
>CAYXLV010000452.1:0-1638 GCA_964465995.1 uncultured Coxiellaceae bacterium
ACTGCATAGGGATTGTTGAGTTGTAATGCCAAAACAGTGGCGCGACCACAGGGCGTTAAACCATTAATTTGCATACCCTCTTTAACCCAGTTGAAGTGCTCAGACCAGTTTTGCTGGCGGGGATTGAATAAAGGTGCGGTTTTATTGGTGACAGGATCAATACCGTGGGTTTTTGTTGCTTTGTAAGAGTTGCAGAGACGACAGGCTAGCCAGAGATTTTCTCGGTTATCGCTGCCGCCTGCTGCTTTTGGGATGATGTGATCGATTTCTAAAGCACCCAGCACATATTTCTGGAGACTGCGGCAATACCCACACTGATTATTTGCTTCTGCTCTAACTTGGAGGCGAATATCTTCTGGAATGTAACTCATTCGCCCAATGATTCAATTAGGTGCCGCTTTACCGCCTCCTCAAGAGCTGTAGCTTTCCGTAAAAGTCCTTCTTTATAAACTTGCATCAGGGTCTGTAGTTCGGTGGATTCGGCTTCTGTCAATAATCCAGACTGCTGATGGTCGAGTAATAAACTCAGGCGACTATCTTGTTCGGATGTCATTTCCAACTTTGTGAGAGCTAGAATCTGGTCATCACTGAGTTCTGCGATAGATTCATCTTCAGACAACTCTTGCCTTGGTGATGGAATAAGAAGTTGGAGGCTCTCGGCGACAATACTAGGCAAGTCTCGATTCGCTAGACGGGCAAATTGCTCAACTCTTTGATAGATATCGTCTGGTAAATCAATCGTAATGCGAGTGCTCATAACTTCTGACTGCTTAATGAGTTGAACTCTGGCTAAAATTATATCGTGAGGTTTTAGATCTCAAGATGTCTGGGGTGGGTTCTAAGGCAGGAGGGCCTGACTATCTGCTGCAATTCCTAGAGCCACGCCATGTGACGGAAAATGTCCAACGGCAAGGGTTCGCGCCCATTGAAGGGATTGATTAATTCATAAAAAAGGCGATCGCCTGTCTGCTGGGAGGTAGAGGGGCGATCATCGTTTTGATGGTGTATTGAAAGATCACGTAGAATTTAGAAACTAGGTAAATGGTTTAGACTATGACTTCTTTACTAGAAATTGAGACAGCCATCAAAAACTGGCCTGAACAGGATATTCGTCAGCTATCCGAATGGCTTCAGACATATGTCGTGGCGCAGTGGGATAAGCAAATTGAAGCAGATTTGATATCCGGTAAATTAGATGACCTGATTGCCAATGCAGAGAAAGACATTGCTGAAAACAGAGTCAAAGAATAAAATGAAGTCCTTGACAATGGATGGTTTCTGGAAAGTAAAAGAAAAAACCAGGACTAAAAGACAAAGCAAGAGCCACTTATTCACCTATTTCAAATTCAAAAAAGTTTAGCTTGCAAGAGCTACATAATAGATGAAAATTGTATAATCGCTTTATAAACAATCAGACAATGATTGAAAATTATGCTCTCCTTTGTAATGTTGATCATTCAATTTTAAGATTGAATAAACATCTAAAAAACAGTGAGTTTATCATCCTGAGTCTTGAAGAAGTAGAAAAGAAATTTCATGATTTATTTGGTTTCGAGAGATCAATCGAGTCTGATTATTTGATCAATATATAGCATTTTTCAGTCTTGTAAAGCGCCATAGCAACAATGGGTAAACCAA
>CAYXLV010000453.1:0-269 GCA_964465995.1 uncultured Coxiellaceae bacterium
ATATTAACCGCACTAAAGGGGAGGCAGTTGGTAATATCACTTTGGTAGAGAAGTTAAAGCGTGATTGTGATATTGATCTTAGCCACTTAGTTAAGTTGCCAGAAGATGAGAATGGAGTTGATCTAGAAGAAGTATTTAATAATATTCGTCAAGCAATCTTAATGAAACCTGGCTGGAAAGTTATTGAAACAGCAGTAATTACTAGCTTTACATTTGGTAAATTCTTACTTTGGAAAGATCTACAAGACAACACAGAACAACTGCTCAAC
>CAYXLV010000453.1:279-1638 GCA_964465995.1 uncultured Coxiellaceae bacterium
CGCTGGTCGAGAGTCTTTTTCTGATCCTCTCCCAAACTTTGACATAAAAAGTCTTGATCAAGAACCTTATCAGGATTTGCCGTTAGTAGTAGATTCTGATTCTTCACAGTTGGCCGCAGTTTATGCGGCACTTAAGGGAAGGAGCTTTATTCTACAAGGTCCCCCTGGGACAGGTAAATCGCAAACTATTACTAACATCATTGCTGCTTGTATAGCCGCAGGAAAAACTGTCTTGTTTGTAGCAGAAAAACAAGCTGCTGTAGAAGTTGTTTATCGTCGTTTAACATCCGTAGGCTTAGGCCCCTTCTGTCTTGATCTTCATAGTCAAAGTAACGGCTTAGAGGTATCGGCATCTTTTGATGAAGCTCTACAGCAAAAAAGAGAACAAGAACCAAACTGGAATGACTTTTGTGAGCAACTAGAATCTTTACGTGAACAACTCAGGAAATATACTGATGCCCTTCATCGTTCTCATAAGATTGGTTTTTCATTATTTGATGCTTTAAATGAACAAGTCAAACTTTCGCCCTTACAATCATCACTAAGACTTCCTCCTGAAATTCAAGTGAGAAACTTGACGGTCAAAGATTTACAATCACAAATTCAAAAAATACAAGATTTTGTCAAAGTAGTCCAGAAAGGAGAAGATTATAATCAGAATCCTTGGTCTTTTATTTCAGCAATTAATTGGTCTTTTAGCTTAGACCAGCAATTAGAATCTCAACTGCCAGATTCAAGAGATAAAATAAAACAATTGATGCTATGCATTCAAAACCATTTCCCTGATTTAGCACATAAACTGAATTGGGAAAAATGTTTATCTCTAGCGACGATTGCTGACTTTACTTCTCTGAAAACACTACCTGTACAACTTAGTGAACCTAGTGAGTGGGAAGGCTTCAAACAAACGACTCAAAAGTGGTTGAAAAATGTAGATGACTTGAATCAATTTCAGCGTGAATTAAGTCAATGTTGGCAACAAGAAATTTTTAATCAAAATTTAAAAAAGTTAGAGAAAAAGTCTGAATCTTTACTTTCTGCTTTTATCTTAATGCGTTGGATCGGGGGGTTCTTTTTTAGACGTCAGGTTCAACAGTGGTATAAAGGTAAAATACCAGGATTGAAAAAATTATATAAGCAAATTTGTTCTCTCCAAAGTATAGTTCAACTTCGGCAAGAAGTTGATGATGATCGTAAATCCATTGAACAGCACTTAACTACCTGGAATGGAGAAGCAAAGCAACTAACCGCTTTAGTTGACGAGTATCAAACTATATTCTCAAGTTTAGAAAGTTTTCAAGATGAAGATTTATCTTTAGATAATCTCACTCAAATTCAACCAGAGTATTGGACAGCTTT
>CAYXLV010000454.1:0-1636 GCA_964465995.1 uncultured Coxiellaceae bacterium
GATCAACTGCTATTTCGTCCTTTAGTTGCCTGGGCAGAAAAATTTAAAGCCGAAGAAACGGGCAGTGAAATTGAGCCGGAGTCTTGGGTATTAAACTTATTTCAAAGCACACGTTGGTTTCGTTTTCTCGGTAATCATTTATCCAGCTTGGGTGATGCGATGGTTAATTTTAAATATTTCCGACGTCGACATACCCGTAAAACTTTTGAGCCTAATCCACAATTACGTACGGTATTACAGCTAGTATGGAACGTGGCATTGGGTGCGGCGGTAATAGTTGCACTTTATATATTGGGTCGTTTTATTTTTTCAGCATTGCCTTTACAGGCAGCCGTACATGTGGCTTATCTTGGTTTGATTACCGCCATACGGGTGACAGTATTAATTATTATTAGTTCATTAATTTGGGTGCCAATTGGCGTTTGGGTGGGTTTAAATCCACGCGCTTCGCAAATTGTGCAGCCAATCGCGCAGTTTTTAGCGGCCTTTCCTGCCAATTTATTATTTCCTTTAGTGGTGATTATGATTGTGAAATATAACCTGAACGTTAATATTTGGGTGTCACCACTGATGATTTTAGGCACACAATGGTACATTTTATTTAACGTTGTTGCTGGCACAACCGCATTGCCAAAAAATTTACGCCAAGCTGTTGGTACTTTAAATGTGCGTGGCTGGTTGTGGTGGAAGCGCTTAGTGTTACCCGGCATTTTTCCTTATTACATTACTGGTGTTATTACTGCCGCAGGTGGCGCATGGAATATTAGTATTATCGCGGAAGCCGTTAGCTGGGGTAATGTGCACTTACGCGCGACAGGTTTGGGAGCATATATTACGGAAGTGTCTAACCATGGTGATTTTCGACGCTTAGCATTGGGTATTGCCGTTATGTCGTTATATGTCTTAGTCATTAATCGTGTACTTTGGCGGCCATTATATAACTTGGCTGAAGAAAAGTTTCAGATAAGGTAGGAGAACGTCGATGCAAGCAACCAATACAAAAAAAGCGATTATTGAAGTCAATAATATTAAAAAATCATTTACTAAACCTGGTTCACAAGAATTGTTGGTGTTGGATAATGTTAATTTTGCCATTAATGAAGGTGAAATTATTGCTCTGCTGGGCAAGTCAGGTTCAGGCAAATCAACGTTGTTACGAATTATCGCCGGTTTAATTCATTCGAGCGCTGGTAAAGTGGTGTATCACGGCAATGCGATTCAGCGCCCAGTCCCTGGGTTAACTATGGTGTTTCAACATTTTGCTTTATTACCGTGGCTAACTGTTTTAGAAAATGTGGAATTAGGTTTAGAAGCGCAAGGTGTGCCTAAAGCCGAGCGCCGTACACGTGCACTGGAGGCGATTGATATTGTCGGTTTGGACGGTTTTGAATCGGCGTATCCAAAAGAGTTATCCGGTGGTATGTCACAACGCGTTGGTTTTGCGCGTGCCTTGGTGGTCGATCCGGAAGTGTTATTAATGGATGAGCCATTTTCTGCATTGGACGTATTAACGGCAGAAAACTTGCGTAGTGATTTAATTGATTTATGGCAATCGAAAAAAACCAATATCAAAGCGATTTTAATTGTGACGCACAATATTGAAGAAGCAGTATTGTTGGCTGATAAAGTGTTGGTA
>CAYXLV010000455.1:0-1633 GCA_964465995.1 uncultured Coxiellaceae bacterium
GATTATATGACCTCGAGCAGTGGGCAGGGCGTTAGTAATATTCAGGTGAATTTATTATTAAATTGGAATCCGGATGAAGCATTAACTGAAGTGAACACGCGAGTGAATGCTGTGTTGAATCAATTGCCCAGAAATTCACAGCGGCCAACGTTAAGCATCACAGTCGGACAAAGTATTAATTCGATGTATATCGGTTTCTACAGTAAATTTTTAAAGTCGAATCAAATTTATGATTATTTATTGCGTGTTGTGCAGCCAAGGCTGCAGGCGGTGCATGGCGTGCAACAAGCGCTGATTATTGGTAATGATGAGTTTGCATTACGCGCGTGGTTGGATCCGAAAAAATTGGCGGGTTATGGCATTTCACCAGCAGAAATTGGCGATATCTTAACAAAAAATGATTTTGTATCAGCGTCTGGCCGCACCAATGGGTACACCTATGTATTGAACTTAAGTAGTAATACCGGTCTTGATCAAGTTGATCAATTTAAGAATATGATCATCAAGCATAAAGATGGCGCATTAGTGCGCTTGAAAGATGTTGCGCGAGTGGAGATGGGTTCGCAAAATTATAATACGCAAGTGTATTTTAACAGCCAGTCAGCGATATATATCGGTATTGTTGTGGCGCCAGGTGCAAATCTTTTGGATGTTATTGGTCAAGTCAAAAAAGTTTTTAATGAGGCGGCGAATAATTTTCCTGCGGGGTTGAGTGGTAAGATTGTTTACGATGCAAGTTTGTTTGTGAAAACTTCGATAGAAGAGGTGAATAAGACTTTAATCGAAGCATTTTTAATTGTGACTTTTGTGATCTTTTTATTTTTAGGGTCATTTCGCTCGTTGTTTATTCCAGTGGTTGCGATTCCTTTATCAATTATCGGCACCTTTTTGGTGATGTTGGTGTTGTCGTATTCGATCAATTTATTAACGTTGTTGGCGTTGGTGTTGTCGATTGGTTTAGTGGTGGATGATGCGATTATTGTGGTGGAAAATGTGCATCGACATATTGAAGATGGTGTGGCGCCACTGCAAGCGGCGATTATGAGTGCGCATGAGTTAACCAATCCAATTATTGCAATTACGATTGTAGTGGTTGCCGTGTATTTGCCGATTGGTTTTATGGGTGGTTTAACGGGGGCCTTGTTTACCGAATTTGTATTTACCTTGGCGGCTGCGGTGACGGTGTCTGCGGTGATTGCATTGACCTTAACACCTATGATGTGCTCAAAGATTTTAAAACCGCGCAAAGAGACAGGCACTAGAAAAACGCTGACTTATTATATTGAATCCACATTAACCAAATTAACCGATGCTTATAAACGCGCATTAACTCGAGTGATGCAGTATTTGCCGGTGGTCATGGTATTTGCTGCGATTATTTTGGCGAGTAATTATTTTTTATTTGCTTCATCGCAATCAGAATTAGCACCACAGGAAGATCAAGGTGTTATTTTGGGGCAGTTAACCAGTGAGGCGAATTCATCGTTGTCAGATACAGAGAAATTAACCAAACAACTTAGCGCAATTTTTCATAAAAATTCAGAAATAGAAGATTCATTTAGCATTGTTGGTACTAGCGGTTCTATTAATCCACCCAGCTTGAATAATAGTATTAGCGGGATGGTATTAAAGC
>CAYXLV010000456.1:0-1633 GCA_964465995.1 uncultured Coxiellaceae bacterium
GTTTTAATCAGTGTGCCAATGTCAATTTGTGGCGCAATGATTTTTATTTCGATGGGTGTTGGTGGCAGTAATTTAAATATCTATACGGAAGTGGGTTTAATCACGTTGATTGGTTTGATTAGTAAGCACGGGATTTTGATTGTGCAGTTTGCTAATGATCTGCAGCGTGAAGGTATGCATAAATTTGAGGCGGCAATTGAAGCGGCGGCTATTCGCTTTCGGCCTATTTTAATGACGACGGGGGCGATGGTGTTAGGTGTGGTGCCGTTAATTTTAGCCACAGGTGCGGGTGCGATTAGTCGTTTTGATATTGGGTTAGTGATTGCTACGGGTATTTCTATTGGGACTTGTTTTACTTTGTTTGTGGTCCCGTCAATGTATGCGCTGATCGCTGAAGAGCTGAGGGGTGAAGAGCATACGCAGCAGTCTTAAAAAACGTTTTGCGCAAATTAATGGTGAGCCAGTGGTATTGTGAATTTTGCTGCGGTACGCCGAGTAATAAAAGTGCTTGTTTGGGTTGATAGATCAGCGTGTAATAAGTGAGTGAATTGGATTTTGGGCGCGTTTTTAAGTTGTTGACCAGTTCGGTTGCGCCGCCTTGATTAATATCTTTTGCAAAAATGGCTTTGAGGTTCTGAATATCAATTTGACCTTTGTTGTTGGCTGCCCATGCTTTTAAGTGTTTATAGCGCACAAATGAATGGGTGCGAGTTTTTTTTGGGTAAGCGGTGCGTCGTAAAAAAGTGCCTTTCCAGTTGGGTAGGCGAAATGTGTTGGTGACGACTAATAAACCATTGTGTTGGTCGCCTGCATAATGAGATTTTGATAAGTCATAACGTGCTCTGGCGAATTTTTTTAAAAAATATGCGGATGAATCTTCGATCGATACCGCTTTGCTTTGATTGGCAATGTTCACAAAGTAGGGTGCATCTGGGTGTTGGCCGGTAATTTTTTGTTTTAGTGTTGCTAGGTGGTTAGTATTAAAAAGTAGTTGATCAATAATGGCAAAAAAAGATTTTTGATAAATACGAATAATTGGCCCCACTGAATCAACCGCGCTATTAATTTCGATTAATAAGCCTTTATTATTGATGCCGGTGATAGTGGCAACACCGCCAACATAGCCGATTGTGGCAATGCTATTTTGCTGGGTATTTGGGTGAAAGATGGTAATTGTGGTGTATGGGTCCATCAGTGATTTATAGTTTGCTAGCCAATCATAGTTACGTGCTAATAGCAGTTGATGATTTTTAGTGTAGGGTCCCCACGCCGCTAGCATGGAGCAACCAAATAATGTTTTTTTCGGGTGATGCTTGCCAAGGTTGTCATAGCCTGTATACAAAATATTTTGATCAAGAAAAACTAATTGTGACAGACTAAGACCGGAAGTTTGTGAGATGCCTGTTAAAATCGCTTTTTCTGGTTTGGGGTAACGTCTTGCTAATACCGCGATTAAAATTTTATTGAATAGCCAGTTCACGTGAATTTTTTTGGCTGATGCTTGATAAAAATCATGCAATTGTTTTTTTAGCAAATAACCATATTGTCTGCCCATTTGTAAGTAAGAGCCGTGAACAGAAATAATATTAATGCCATTGACTCGATAGAGTTTGGCGCCATGGTATTGCTGCAC
>CAYXLV010000457.1:0-1625 GCA_964465995.1 uncultured Coxiellaceae bacterium
TGCCTGAAGAGCGTGAGTGGTTAGATAAGCTTTTTGACAAAACAGGTTTTGTTGATGCTTTTCGTGAGGTGAATCAGGAGGCGGATCAATACACTTGGTGGTCTAATCGTGGGCGTGCTTATGAGAAAAACGTGGGGTGGCGGATTGACTATCAAATTGCAACCCCGAATTTTAAAGGTAAGGTAAAGTCGGCGAGTATTTATAAAGAGCAACGTTTTTCAGATCACGCGCCGTTAGTGGTCGATTATGATGCCAAGCTATAGCTGGAAAGCGTTGGTTGTTAAATGCAGGTAATCTGCTTAGAATACTAGATAATTTTTACTGATCAATGGTATTTCAATGAAAGACGATAAGGGATTAATTGTCGCCTATATTCTTGATGGCCAAGGTGGTGGCCGCGCAATTGGCTGGGATGAGGTAAAGTCTTGGTCGCCTGAACAAGGTATTCTTTGGATTCATTTAAACTTCACTAAAAAAAATGCAAAGCGTTGGTTGATTGAACAAAGTGGTTTGGATCAATTAAATACACGAGCGATGCTGACAGAAGAATCCAGACCGCGCAGTGTCGTTGAAGAAAAAGGGTTATTAGTTTTTTTGCGCGGCGTGAATCTTAATCCCGGGCAAGATCCAGAAGATATGGTGTCAGTACGAGTTTGGATTGAAAAAAATCGTATTATTACCACACGGCGGCGCCATTTATTATCGATCGATGATATGCGTGAAATGATTAACGCCAACACCGGCCCTAAATCAGCAGCAGATTTCTTAGTTAAATTAACCGATCGTTTGTTAGACCGGATGGCAGACTTTATCGATGGTGTTGATGATAGAGCAGATGATTTAGAGCGCTTAGTGATTACCGAAGAAAGTCATTTATTACGTCCCAAAATTGCTGAAATTCGCAGAGAAGCGATTGCAATTCGTCGTTATTTAGCGCCGCAAAGAGAGGCGCTATACCGTTTGCAAATTGAAGAAGTGCCCTTGCTGGATAGTTTGCATCGCGTGCAAATGCGTGAGGCTACCGATCGTACGATTCGTTATATCGAAGACTTAGATGCGGCACGTGATCGCGCGGCGATTACGCAAGAGCAACTTGTAAGTCAGCTGCAAGAGCAGCTTGATCATCGAATGTATATTCTTTCTATCGTTGCCGTCATTTTTTTACCTTTATCATTTGTAACGGGTTTGTTGGGCATTAATGTGGGTGGTATCCCGGGTGCAACTTATAAATGGGCATTTTTGTTGGTAACGGCAATGCTTGTTGGTGCGGGAGTTGGGATTATCTTGCTTTTTAAGCGTAAAAAATGGATTTAGTGATATGCGTTTTATTCGAACGTTATTAATAGTATTGGTTGTCGTGGGAGTGGTTGGTCTTGAAAATGCCTATCCTAAAAAAAGCCAACTTGTCAGCAGTTTTGATATTCAGAAAGCCAGTAAAATTATTAATCGCCTACATAGTAAAATTGAAAAAAAATCCATGCCGGCAAGAGATTTGCGTGCCAGTATTGATCAGCTGGATCAAATTAAAGACGGTGCCAGTAATTGCGTAAAACGCTTGAACTCAGAGCTTGAGTCGATTGATAAGCTGCTGAAGTTAACAGAAAACCTACATGCATATTTAGATA
>CAYXLV010000458.1:0-1617 GCA_964465995.1 uncultured Coxiellaceae bacterium
CTGAAGCACTATCTAAAAACATTGATTCAACTACATTGAAGGGCAATTTAAAAAATCATTTTAATGTTCTCATTCAGAAGGATATTAAGAGTGATTCTGAAGCGAATCCTTTCAGTGGTGTTGGCCAAAATTTTGCAAGTAATATCATTGATCAACTCATTGACCAGAATATTTCTTCTCAAGGTATATCAAAACTGATTTCAGAAAATTCTTATAGTACTTATAAAATTAATGGCTTTGAAATTCAGTCATCAGGATATACATCATTTAATGAGTTTTTCATCACTGCATCTAACCTCGAAAATGAAACTATAAAACTTCAGCTTATACGAAGGGGACTTGATTGGGTACTGACAGATATTATTTTCCCTGAAAGTGTTTTTTCCGAGATTAAAAAGTCAATTTCAATTAGGCTTGCTGATTTGAAAGATGTCCCTGAAAATTTTTGGGGTTGTGGTATTTCCGTAACATCACGAAGAAAGCACGCACAAGATGCCGAAGTAGACCTATGGTTTGTATCTGACGGAATACCTAATCCTACTCCCGAGCGTGAGCCAGGTTCTAGTATTGATTTAGAATCTGCTATAGCTGAACTCTTTGATGCTGAAGAGCGCAAACAAATGTATGGAATCATCAATCAATCACCTACTTTATTTAATATGATTTCCTACAAATTAGGTGGCTCTGAAAATATTTATTTTACGGCAAGTGATACTCAGTATCGATATAGTATAAAAATGACTTTTGAAAAAATCAGCGAAGAATATGAAGGAGAGAGTGTTACGGGTGATTTAACCATTGAAGATAGCTATGATGGCAATCAAATAACTATTCCAGCTGCTGCATCTACAGGATGTTAAAGTCGATTATTATTATCGATGAGTTATATAGCAATCTGAAGTGATATGAAAGAAGTTTTGACTCAGTTATTAATTACATATATGCTTTAGATGTTATACTTCTCTAAAGTTATTTAGATTTACTTTTATGATTCTAAAACCAAAGCAATCTAGCCCTAGAAAAGGTAGAGACTTTACGAATGTTCCAATTCGATAGATGATTTTCTTTTACTTAAGACGCCATATTTAGGAGCAAAAAACATTGCCAAGACAAATAGAACGGTGAGTAAAACGACGATCGCCCCGCCGGTGGAAATGTCGAGGTGATAACTTAAATAAGTGCCGAGCACACAGGAAAAAATACTACTGGCCGCCGAGATCCACAGCATCCGATCGAAGCGGTCTGTCAGTAGGTAAGCAATGGAGCCGGGGGTGACGAGCATCGCAATCACTAAAATAATGCCTGCCGTTTGCAGGGCTGTTACGATGGTCAACGCCAGCACAGACAAAAGCGTGTAATACATCAGTTGAGTATTCAGACCAATGGCCTTGGCATGATTGGGATCAAAGCAAAAGAGTAAGAGATCTTTCCGTTGAATGAGGATAACCACCAAGGTCATCGTGCCAGCAATCAACGTTTGCACAATATCACTGTTAGAAATCCCCAGGACGTTGCCAAACAGAATGTGAAAAAGATCAACATTGCTGGGGATTTTCGTAATTAAGACAAGGCCAAAGGCAAAGAACCCTGTGAAAATCACCCCAATGACAGCATCTT
>CAYXLV010000459.1:0-1612 GCA_964465995.1 uncultured Coxiellaceae bacterium
ACTCAGTTTAATTCACCCTATCGATTACAACTATTTCGCGACTTTACGCCAAAAGCTCAATTGGGAACGCCGCGCAACAAGAGCATAAAGGATCGATCATGTTAACGCATATTGCGATTAAAAATTTTGTTATTGTTGATGAATTAAGTTTGGATTTTGAAAATGGTCTGAATGTTTTAACCGGTGAAACGGGCGCGGGTAAATCCATTTGGGTGGATGCGGTGGCGTTAGCGTTAGGTGAGCGAGCGGATAGTAATGTTCTTCGTGATGGTGAGACGCGTTGTGATATTACGCTTTGTTTTGATATCAGCCAAATTACTGCGGCGCAGCAGTGGCTAAAGCAACATGATTTTGAGCAAGAAGCGACTTGTATAATTCGTCGCATTATTCATCGTTCCCAACCTTCACGTTGCACGATTAATGGCACGCCTTGCACTTTGCAAATGTTAAAAGCCTTTGCACAAACAGTCTTAATGATTCATGGTCAGCATCAGCATCAAACTTTATTAAAACGTGATGCACAGCGTCAGCAACTTGATGACTTTGCGAATAATCAAAGTTTGTTAGCCGATATTTATGCGTTGTATCAACAGTGGCAGCTATTGGCAAAGCAGCTGACGGCGTTAGAGCATCAAGAAAATAATCGTGATGCGGAATTGAATTTATTACAGTATCAATTAAATGAGCTGCAAGCGTTAAATATACAAGCAGATGAGTGGGAAACATTATCGCAACAGCATCAGCAAATGCATAATGCTAAGCATCTGATGACCGAATTAAACCAAGCATTGGAACTGACGTATGATGGTGAGTCTGTTTCTGCAACGCAATTGCTGCAACAAGCTATTATGCATCTTGAGGTGATTAGCCAGAAAGAGCCACAATTAAAAGTCGCGAAAGAATTATTGGATACTGCAGCGATTCATTTGGAAGAAGCCGGTTCTGAATTAAATCATTATCGTAACGCTTTAGATTTAAGCCCGGAAAATTTAGCGCATGTTGAACAACGCTTAACGGTGATGCATGATTTAGCGCGCAAGCATCATGTGAGTCCCGGTGATTTATTGGAAGTGACCCAATCATTGGAACAAAAAATTGCCTCGCTTGAAAAAATTGATATTGAGATTGAAAATATTAAGGCGGATCAACAGCAGCTAGAGAAACAGTATCAAAAACTGGCTAAACAGCTGACGACACGGCGTAAAAAAGCGGCTCAACAACTTAACCAAGATATTACTCGCATTATCCAAGACCTTGGCATTCAAGGTGGGCAATTTCAAATTGAATTAGTCAAGCAGACTGATGCAATGAATCTTTATGGTGCAGAAACGGTTTGCTTTATGATTAGCACCAATCCAGGACAACGTGTACAACCGATGAGTAAAATTGTTTCGGGTGGTGAATTGTCGCGGATTAGTTTGGCCTTACAAGTGATTAGTGCCAATCGTGATAATACGCCGACGTTAATTTTTGATGAAGTCGATGTTGGGATTGGTGGTAAGACAGCGGCGATTGTTGGCAAGTTACTGCGTCAACTGGGTGAGAAGGTACAAGTTTTATGTATTACCCATTTACCCCAAGTCGCGGCGCTGGGGCATCATCATTACTGTGT
>CAYXLV010000460.1:0-1610 GCA_964465995.1 uncultured Coxiellaceae bacterium
GTGCAGGGCCATTGCTCACATCCAAAATGTTATGCGCTAGATACAGGTTGCGTTTGGGGTGGTCAATTAACTGCACTGCGCGTGGATGATTGGCAGTATTTTCATTTCCCAAGCTAGTGTTGATAAGATAAAAAAAACCCAGCTGATGCTGGGTTTTTTTATACACTATTTATTTTAACTATTATTTTGTGATGTTGAGGCTGGTGCGGGTTGCTGCATTTGAGCTGGCTGCATCATGGCTTGCTCACTGCTCATCACCATAATTTGCTTAGCGTTTGAATACATTTTCTCACCCATTACCATCATTTTTTGACCTTTCTTCATCATTGCTTGATCACCAGAACCGGTCATGCTCATGCCTAACATGCGCATTTTAATCCCCATTAACATCATGCGCTGACTCATGCGTTTCATTTTTACCGTCGTCCATTTGTGCATCATCATGTTCATGCGTTGTTGATCATTCATCGCTTTAGGGGGTTGAGAAGGTTGTGAGGTTTGAGTGGCTTGGGCAGTTTGGTTGGAAGGGGTTTTAATCATTTGGCTGGCAAAGCCGACAATACAGGCCGTTGAAATAATAAAGGTTAAAATAATAGATGACAATTTTTTCATAACGCTCTCCTTGCGTGTTATTAATCCATTGTGTCAATTAATTAAACTATTCTGCCATAAATCAAATTTTATCTAAAGTCACAAACCGGTACGGGTAAGGGTTGTTAGCGTCGGGGTGATGCTTTTCACTTGCCACTTCGCGCCACTCATTTGCGTGCCATTGTGGGAAAAACGTATCGCCTGCAAATTCATGATCGATCAAGGTGAGATACAAACGCTGCGTGATAGGCAGCACACGTTTAAAGATTTCAGCGCCACCGATAATCATCACTTCTGATTCGTTTGCCAAGTTGTCCAATAAATTTTCAATATCAGTAAATATATCGCAGCCCGCTGCTTGATAATCACTTTGCCGTGTCAAAATAATATTACGGCGCCCGGGTAATGGTTTACCAATGCTTTCATAGGTTTTGCGCCCCATGACTATTGGTTTGCCCATGGTGGTTTTTTTGAAATGTTGGAGGTCGGCAGGTAAATGCCAAGGTAAAGTGTTATTGATTCCGATGACGCGATTTTTATCCATCGCTACCATAATTGAAAGCAACATATGGCCCTCTTATTTAGTTGATGAAAGGTAACTGATACTAGGTTTGTGGTCTGATTGCAAATCATTGTTGCTTGGAGCTGTCACAAAATAATCACCTGCCGCTAATTTTTTCAGAGAAATAACCAAAAAATCGTTGAGCTCAAATCGTAAGGTGCTTGGAAACATCCTGGGCGAATTATTGCTATTCGTTGCCTCAAGTATTTTTTTAATAATGTCATGTAGTTTTTGTTTGTCTTTTATAAATTCCAATAGCTTAAGAATAAAATGCCCATGTGTCTGGTCTTGCGATAAATTGAATTTAAATTCATCAGACTCAATGACTTTCCTGCAACGCAAGAATATTCCATCATCAACCTCCTGTTTAAAGCGCTTGTATGCAATGCAAAAAGCTGTTTGCAGTTTTGGGTCTGCTAGCAGCTCATTAAATTTTGGAGCAAATATGGTGTATTGG
>CAYXLV010000461.1:0-346 GCA_964465995.1 uncultured Coxiellaceae bacterium
ATTAAAAGCCTATTAGAAAAAATTTCTATAGTAGAATGCTGTGGGATATTGGTTGCTGTATTACGAATAGTTGGGGTTTTTTTATCAATGCTTTGACTTAAATTAATTTTTATTTTAGGTGGATTTTGGGTGTTGTCTGGTTGAGAATCATCAGCATTCATGTCTGAATCAATATCTGGATCATCGATTCCATTTGATGTGTTATCAGCATTTACAGTAAAAGAAGATTCCACTTTACTAGCAACAGCTTCTCCAACCATACTTGATGCAAATGATGCCACTTGCCCCGCAAACTGAGTACCAGTTTGCCAAGCCAATCTAAAATGACTATTAATTAGGTTTACAA
>CAYXLV010000461.1:356-1597 GCA_964465995.1 uncultured Coxiellaceae bacterium
GTTTACAATAATTAATTTAAATTGTGAATATTCATAACTATAACTTGCATTGTACTGCTGATGATAATCATAGCAAAAATGAACAATATCGACTTTATGCTCATGATATTGCTTAAAATTAATCGAATCGTAATTAATATTGCCTAGAGAATATTCCTGATTAAAACTAAATGTGTTTAAATCGATTTTCTTTTCACCATAAAAAGGTGCTAGATTTACCTTTCCATTTTCAAGTAAAATCTTCTTATCTTTTAAAATCTTCACGATATGGCCAACTTCATCTTTATTAAATTTAGCTTGGCATAGTTCAATCATTAAATCAGAAAAGCCAGGCATTGCTTCAGATTTTTTTTGCAATTTTTTGCCAAAATCACGATAAAAAGTTTCAAGCACATCTAAATCAACGAAGTTAGCGCCTAAGGCAGATACCTGTGTAGCACTAATAATCTCTTCAGCTGTTCGCAATATATCTCTTTGATGCTCGACATTATTTAGCATTGAGTCAACAAAGAAAATCTGTTTTAAGCGATTTTGCCATGCTGCATTGATAAACTGTTCATTCACTTTCCTTTGAACTTCTTTAGCTATTTCAGGAAAAATTAAGTCTGTAGCAACATTTGTTGATATATTCGACACAAAGTTTGCTGTTTCCGATATGCTGCCTTTAACTGCTGTTCTTAAAAGCTGCACACCAGCTCGCTTTCCGTGCTGGATTAATGAGGACTTAATAGTTATGGTTGCATGACGCGCTGAGATTGAAAACAAGTTATTACTTTGTTTTGTTATGGCCTTAGCGCCTAACAAAGCAAGTTCATCGATATTGTTTTGGGCAATATTAGTCAATGTGCTTGCGCCCTCAGCACCTTCTTTGGCGGCAGTAGAACTTGCTTGAATAACTGAGGATCCTGCAAAAACTAGGGCCAATGAATAGGTTATACTTTTTTGGATAATATAGCTGGATAAAGAAAACTCTCTTTTGCAAGAAAGATAACACAGCCTGACTAAATCATTCAATCCTTCGCCCATCATGGACACACCAATATTACCAGCAAAACCAGCAGAGAAAAAAGTTGCTGTCAAACCCACACCAATTTGTGCTGCTGCCATACAAGCCACTAAAACAAAGGATCGCCAAGGGAATGGTGAATTCTCATTAAAGTTGCTTAAGTATAAATAACCATTATTGTAATATTCTAATCTCTCTATAAAAGATACATCAAATCTACGCAATTCTTCTTCAT
>CAYXLV010000462.1:0-1596 GCA_964465995.1 uncultured Coxiellaceae bacterium
CTGCTAATATCGTGCGTGACATAATACGATTTGGGTGATTCACCAGCGTTAATAACAAGTCATACTCTTTTGCCGTTAACTGAATCACTACACCCGCACGTATCACATCGCGACTAATTAAATTAATTTTAAGATCACCCATTCCAATTAAATCTTCGGTGATGGGTGCTTTGCGACGTACCAATGCTTTAAGACGTGCTAACAATTCGGCAAATGCGAAAGGCTTCACTAAATAATCATCCGCACCACACTCCAAACCCTTCACCCGCTGTTCAACTTGATCGAGTGCGGAAAGGATTAAAACCGGTAGATTTTTATTGCGCTGACGAATGGCTGTCAACACATCCCAACCACTCATTTTAGGCAGCATCATATCCAAAACCACGGCATCATATTCGGCAATACTTAACAAATACAGTGCCGTCTGGCCGTCTTCTGCCTTATCAACGACATAACCACTTTGTGATAATCCTTTTTCCAAAAAATCCAGTACTTTTTGTTCGTCTTCAACCAAAAGTATTTTCATGGTGCTTCTCTCTTATTTTTGCGGGCAATTATACAGTCTTAATGACCATTGACCAGTTGCGGGTTTGCCACCGTGTCATTCACAGGACGGCGGGTTTTAAATAATCGGTACTGCTGCATATTTTCAAGCTTTTGCGCTTTTAAGGTTTGCAACGCTTGCTGACAACGGTCCTTGGTTTGACGACGTTGATATAGATGATATGCCAGCACTGCCGCACTCACGGCGCCCACGCAACCAATTGCTGCCCAGCCAATTGGATTCGTCAATGCCGCCCCAACGCTCACGACACCCATCATCATCAACATGCTTGGAACCACCCAACTGCAAGCAACAACGATCGTGCCGGTAGCAATGCCAGCTCGCAAAAAAGATTGGGTGGTGTTTTTTACTTTATTAGCGGTCAGTTGACGTTGCTGAGGCGATGATGCAAGCACTTTAGTCGACTGAGTGGTCTGTTGTGAGGACATTGCTGGCTTTATTTGATCTAATAAAACTTGCGCCGCACGCGCTTGCAACAATGCTAAGGTAAGCTGTTCTTGCCGTGCCTGATGTTGCTCACTATCATGTTGCTTAAAATAATAAAATGCCACTCCAAATAAAACAGCACCTGCAACTAATGAAGCACCGAGGGTAATGCTGGATAGCAACAACGACCCACCCAAAAAGGTCATTAAAAGACTTTCCGCATCCAACGCGAGCATAGCAATATCAAATGACTCAATCAGGCAAACAGTATTTGAACGCGCATCAAATGCACGTAGTGATTCCAGCATCGCATTTTCTAATTGCTGCAATTCTGTTTCACTGAGCAGGGTTTTTAATTCTGCATAACTGGTGGCTGTTAACAGCGATTCTAGTTGATGTTGTGGGATGGTTAATTTCATTGGCTTAGCCTCACTCATTGATGTCTTGGTTAGACTAAGCAAAGCTCATGAAATAAAAATTAAAAAAGAATTACAAATTTGTCATGTTTACCATCATTATTGTGCGCCACACTACACCGTCATTGCACGATCTAATCATTACCCACAAGTCAGGAAAGCAAATTTGAAATTATTTTTTGTGGGTTT
>CAYXLV010000463.1:0-1595 GCA_964465995.1 uncultured Coxiellaceae bacterium
AGCCACATCCGTGCAAGATAGAAATAACAATAACAATAACAATAACAATAACAATAATAGTGCCAGGCGCGCTCCAGCCATGGTTGCTAATAATTCTCACTAACATGGAGCGGTCAGTTGTAGCCACTGGACGCCTGCTCTAATTATGGTGATAATGCGCCGATTAATCAGCAAATGCACTGGTGTAGCTTGCTTTTGATCAGGGATTGAGCAAAAAGGCTGCGTATTTTTTACTTTGGGTCTAACTGACTAGGCACATTAACTACAGGTTGGATGATAATCATGTCAATTACTTCAATCCCTGCTTTAACCATCAATACTCTTATTAATGACTACTTTGATTCAGAAACCATTCGGCGTGGTCAAAGATACTATAATTCATGCTTTGTTGAACTTTATCGTATTGATGATCTTGTCGATCAGTTGGTGTTAGAAGCCTATGTGGCTGGTAGTAATGACCGCGATTACACGGTAGAAGTTGAGTTATATTTCATTAAAGCTAACCATGTCACTCTATCGGCGAGATGTAGTTGTTATATTGGTGGTAAGTGTAAGCATATCGTAGCAGTATTATTAGCCTACCAAGCAGAAAAAATAGAAGACTCGTTGCAATACCCGACCTTGTCAAAATCAGAAACAGAGCTTGCTGCAGCAGCATTAGATCGATGGTTAAGTGGTTTCAAGCAAGGCAATGCTAAAAACACACCGGCAAATCCAGCAAAATCACAAGTTTTACAGGATTTAATTTATGTTCTTAAACAAAGCGTACACGATAAAAATACTTTAGATGTGGAACTCTATTTCTGTCGCCACTTAAAAAAAGGTGGTTATGGCAAACCAAAAAAATATGACTTTACATTACCATCACATCAAGCATATCTAACACCCGCTGATGAAGAAATTTTAATCGCATTGCAATTTATTAATCGAACCGATATTGATTGGATGTATGAATCTAGCCCGCTAAAGCTTGCAGGAGCGCAAAGCTCAAAGTGCTTAAAAGCAATCTTAGAAACAAACCGTTGCTATTATGAGGTTGTCAGTGAAAAGCAATCATTAATGAGATATGCAAAACCACAGCCTTTGCAGCTCAACTGGGAAATATTACCCAACGCCTGCCAATCACTGCAGTTAAATATCGATAACCATCAGGCTGAAATTATCTGTTTAGATACGCCATGGTACTTAGATCCAAAAAACAACTGCTGCGGACCTATAGAAACTGAATTAACAGCGGCAACATTAAAAAGCTTAATCCAAATGCCGCCGATCCCGCCAGAAATGACAGAATCCGCAACAGAGCATTTAAAAGATTTATTGCCCAGTAAAAAAGAGTCTTTGCCTACGGTACTGGATAAACCAGTGCCAAAAGAGAATGTTGAACCAATACCACAAATGCATTTAAGTGTTGAGCGTGTTCGGCAGTCAGCACTAGAGGGAGGGTACTCCTATTACGGTGATGATGGGATGCGGGAAGTGCCTGTTATGACAATATCATTTGATTATGACGGACGTATTGTTCCGTTTTCTGTTGGGCATAGAAGTGAAATTATAACATACATGCAAGATGGCACAGTTTATAGTGCAAAAAGAAA
>CAYXLV010000464.1:0-1595 GCA_964465995.1 uncultured Coxiellaceae bacterium
ATATTTATTTGGTTTTAGTGAAAAAATGACAGAAATATCGACTGGTCGTCAAGTTTGTGCAATATATTCTGTAAAAGGTAAAAATAAACTGGTTAGTGAGGAAGGCTATATAAAAGGTACGGCACCTCATTTTTCAGCATTGCATGGAACAGATATTTATAGCAAATACGATGTAGATTTTTTAGCTTCAAAAACAAAAAACATATCTTCAAAAATTAAAAAAGGATTTTGGGGTATTCTTTCCGACAATCAATATGAAGCGCACGAGGTAGCAGCGCCCACAATTTTCACTGAGAACCAACAAACCCGAATTCATTCCTTATTAGGTCATGTCGATGTGAGAGGTGCTTTGTTTTATGGTGAGGGTGGGGCAGAATTTATCGCAGCAGCTGAGGGTAAGCGAGTTAAATTTAGCCGACAAATGCTAAATCATCAGGTTAATCAAAAGAGTCGATCTGTGTCAATTACGGTTCCTGTCATGTCTACAGTGCAATCCGTTTTGAGCGGGCAAAGTGTTGGAGATGCATTATTGGCGCAGGATAGTACGTTAGCTAAAACCAGCGCTCTATTAAAAAGTCAAAACTCGACAGAAGCCACGGTTAATATTTTTAATCTAGGGGTTGATACTGCTAATACAGCAAATAGTATTATGCGGGGCATGGCCAATGATGCATTAGGTGGGGAAATATTATCTCGCTATGGCTTGGGCAATGAAAATGGTTTTATGCCCAACATCAATGTTTCATTTAATCAAACTAGTGTCAAAACAAGTTATCAAACTAAGAGTACTGGTGGTGTATTTCGAAAAGGAAAAGTATATGTAAAAGCGGGAGGCGGTGTTGATTTGGAAAATGGCGCTGAAATAAGATCAGCCACCAAAATTGAGGTGGATGCGCCAGAAATTATCATGCATTCCGCTAATAAGCAGACCTCATATCAATCTAAATCCTATGGTGTTAGCGTCAGTGTAACACCCACAGGTGAGATATCAGATGTTGGTGGCTCTCACGCCTCAAAAACCCTTAAAGCAGTGCAGCATGATTGCGCCAATCTTTCGGCAAGAGCGATTGAACTTCATCATCGAGGTGAAAAGATGGATAGAATCGTGCTGCATGGTGGGCAGGTTGAGGCAAAAACTTTAGATATGCAGGTAAAGAAATTATTTATTCAGACACAGCAAGATGAATGTCATGGTCAAAGCACATCAGCAAGGGCTTATCTATCCACTATGGTAGGATTCGATCAAACAACGTCGCATGAAAAAATCACTAATCAATTTTCTGGCATATTTACTGAGCAGGGACTTAATACTGAAGGTCATACGGCATGTGCTAACGAAACACATTTAGCAGGTGGAAAAATACTATCGCAAGGGGTTAATCACTTTAAAACTGAGCAACTGATTGCCAAGGACCTTCAAGATGAGCGAACAGCTAGGCACTATGGCGTAGTGGGGGTGTTGACCGACTTGGTGAATATGGCTTCTAATACCCCGGCAAATAATACAGGTGAAAAAATCGCAGCGACAGAGACGGTGCATTATGGTGACAGAAATTATAAGGCGACACAGCGCTCAGTAATTCATGGTGCAGAAG
>CAYXLV010000465.1:0-1592 GCA_964465995.1 uncultured Coxiellaceae bacterium
GGCTGTGACAACTGAGCCACGAACGCTAGTGAGAGGTTGCCTAACAATATCCGCTACGGTGTGAGTGTAATGTGAAGAGTGTGGCCATTTTTTTTTATTCGAGATATCGCTTTTAGCTGTAAAAATAAACTTGTGGGTAATGATTAGTGCGCGACTCGATCGCGCAATCTAGGAGATGTTCATGGGTCCCGCGGTCGTGGCCGCGGGATGACATTAGAAACATTGGGGTGACGTTAGAAACACCGGGATGAAATTAGAAACACCGGGATGACGTTAGAAAAACCAAGGTGACGTTAGAAACATCGGGGGGACATTGGAAATATCATGATGACGCTGGAAACATCACAATGACAAGAAACAAAAAAGGATAAAAAACAAATGATGCTATATAACGAATTTAAAAAATGGCGCAAGCAAGGTCCCATTTTTTGGCATGCACCTTTCCATTGTTGGGTGGTGATTGGTTTTAAAGAAGCGCAGACATTATTAAAAAGCACTGCTTTATCAGCAGATGTCACCGCCGTGTTAGCGCAAACGACATTCCCAGTCGCCTCTCAGCCAAGCGTGCAGCCATTAATTGATTACTTTCAGCAGTGGTTATTTTTCAGTGACCCACCTTACCATCAACATTTACGATCCATTATTAATCCTTTTTTTAGCAACGCCCGCATAAAAGGCTTGCGTCCAAAAATCACAGGCTTTGTTAATCAATATACCCGTAAACACAAAAACGCCTTTGATTTTCATGCCTCAATCGCCCGGCCACTGCCCGTATGTTTAATGGCTGAATTACTCAGTTTACCCACCAAAGATTGGCAACACTTTGCTAAATGGAACGAACAACTCGTACCTTTTATAAGCCAACAAGTGCGAACACCCGCAATTGTAAAAGCCGCCTTGCAGGCACAAAAAGAAACCCATACCTATTTGCAAACCTTTATACGCCAACGTCACGGCACAAAAACTGACGGCATGTTCCATGAAATTTTCGCTTTATTAGATGCAAGCGATTATTTAGATATTGAAAACTTCTGGATAATTATTTCAATGCTACTTGGCACCGGCAGCCAAACTTTATCCCACCTATTAAGCAACGGCCTATACTCGCTACTAACCCACCCCGATCAATACCAGCACCTAGTAGAAAATATCGAACTCGTTCCGCAAGCAGTCCAGGAAATGCTGCGCTTCCAACCACCCGTATTATCAATGATGCGCCGCGCAACTACCGATCTAGCTCTCGATGACCAAATGATTAAAAAAGGTGACTATGTACGAATTATGATTGGCGCCGCAAATCGCGATCCACTGCAATTTACCAAACCCGACCAGTTTGATATCACACGTGAATCTGTGCATCACCTCGCATTTGGTACTGGCTTGCATCATTGTTTAGGTAATCAATTAGCCAAAACAACCGCAGAAATTTTCTTCACTGAATTTCTTACAGCCTTCCCAAAGCTAACCATAGAAGAGGGCAGTGTGCAGTGGCTTTCAGATATCACTTTTCATGGTATCAATAAAATGATAATTAAACCTACTCAACCGTAACAGACTTTGCCAAATTGCGTGGTTGGTCCACATCCGTGCCT
>CAYXLV010000466.1:0-1576 GCA_964465995.1 uncultured Coxiellaceae bacterium
TATTAAAACAATTTGAAAGCCACTGGCACTCTTCAGCTCCAACCAATGCAACGGAGGAAATAGATGCTAAAATAACTTTTAATGCCTGCAAAAAAGCAATCAACAATCCATCAATAAAAGCTATTTCTGAACTCAAGGAAAATATTCAGGCAATTTTCACAACTCGCTGGCAGGTTATACAAGATAGTTATTTACGCTATGACATCAATACAAGCTCACTCACTAATCGATTATGCACGCTGCTATCCTACTGTATAGACCCTGAAAACTATTTAACTCAATTAATGCCGATTGAGCATGCAAAAGACAACATCAGCTTAACCTCAATGGATAACTTAGCATTAGGGCAGTTCATCTTAACAGAAGATAAAAAACAGTTTATTAACCTGGAAGATTTTTACCAAAGAGCTTACATTGACGCTAAAAAATACGACCATGATTATTTAAAATTATATGATATTAACGAAAAACAACACAGAGCCCTTACCCAAACTGAAACATTACTTATGCAAACCCGCCTACCTCAAGCAAAATATTTTGAGGCAGCTGTAAAAGCAAAACTGTCTGCTCCCGCATCAAATATGCTCGAAGCATTGACAATCTTGCATACATGCTTAGAAAAAGGCGATAACAAACATAAAGGCGAAGAGGAATATGCTGGAAAGTCTGCTCACCAAGGTGTGCTTTGGTTTAAAGAGATTTACGACCAACTCTCTGAAACAGATAGGCACACCCTTGATAACCTACAAGGACAACTAAGCAACTTTAAACTGCAATGGACATCCTTACAAGGCAATGAACAAGCAGCCAAACAAGGCATACCCAGCCAATGCACCAAGATTGCAGGAAATCATATTCTTCATATCATCAATAAAAATAAAAACACCTTAATCAACATGAAACTGGAAAACTTCCAAGATTACAAAACCAATAAAGCGCTTAATATTGAGCGTGAAAAATCAGCCATCAGTAAAACAATCTTAGAAAATTCATCTTTTTTTCATTTAATTGAGCCTGAAGATAAACCATTGATATATTGCATCAAGCAAATAATCACTTTTCTCATTTCCAACTACTGCCTAACTCATGAAGAACCATCTGAGAAAGATAAAGCTATTTTCCGAAAAATCATCGTGCAGATAAAACCAGTCACAAGCAAACAAGAAGTAAATACTCTTAAGCATTTTCTAGATGACGAGCTTCAGAAGTACACCGCCAGTGACGACCTAAAGCTTAAAACCAAAACAAAAATCGTAGCTTGTCTTAAAAACGAAAATATTTTTATGCCTAGAGATGCAGAAAAAATACGCTCCACTCATTGTCAACACGAAGCATATCGTGAACAATTAACTCACTTCATTCAAAAGACTCAAACAAAAATAGCTGACTTCAGTCGCCCCAAAGCAAGTACACTTGATCAAAAGCTATCTAATGCAGAAGATTCACTGTCACAATTACATCAAAATTTACAACAAGGTACTGTTGATATTAAAAACACACAGAATGAGTTTTCCACCATCACCAGCAAACTAGCAACAGAAGTTAATCGAATACAAATTGCCGAACGCGCCAAAAC
>CAYXLV010000467.1:0-1571 GCA_964465995.1 uncultured Coxiellaceae bacterium
GACCACGGGGGTCGTAGATCAACTTTTCCGTCATCGTTGCTGTCGAGTTTGCCACTGGAGAGGTTATTGTTTCTGCTTGCCCAAATGCATTGTAGGTTTTAGTCGTTACATTGCCTTCAGCATCAGTCACTTCATTCACTAAACCACGCAGATTGTGTTGGTATTGAGTAATTTGATCGTCATTTGATTTCAGAGTTTCTAATAGTTGCTCTAATTTTGAATCAAGAAAACCACCTTTTAATTCGGCCAGCACATTAGCTGCAATCGGTTTTTTATAGTGGCGCGTTGACGTTTCTTGATCAAAGTGGTTGTAATCATTGGTGGTGATCGCACCTTCGGGATTAATGGTGGCGACAAGTTGACGCAGTGTATTGTAATAATAAAGTGTCTTTTGATTGAGTGAATTGGTAGAAGATAGCTTTAACCCCGAGGGCTCATATTCAAAGCGTAAACTTTTTTCAGCCCATATTTTGGCTTTCTGAGTAGGGTCCTTTTCCTCCAACAATAATTGTCCAATAATCGGGCTGGCGTGTTTAATCGGTTGTTGAAAACCATCGTATTGGTCAGCGGTTAATTTTGCATGATCACCATCGGTTAGAACAGAATCTAAATCTTGATCGTGACTGCTCAGTAACATGTTCATGCTGTCATAGGTATTTTCTTTTTTCATGCCCCACGAATATTGAACCGTTTTTAAATTATTACCAAGATCATAGCCATACTCAGTCACATCATCTTCGGATGATGCCAGTGGTTTGGCTGGAAAAGGCGCTGATGGTTTATTAGCGTATCGAATTGTTTTTGATAATTTACCATTGGCCAAATATTGTTTTTCAGTAAAGTAACCTTCCGGGTCTAGTTGTGCGATCACTTTTCCACGATTATTGTGATGATAATGAAATACCACATCCTGCCCTAGATCTGGTTTGGGCTGAATAAGATCCAGGCTTAATGAGAAATTAATTTGTGTGGGATTAAAATAAGTGGTTTTTTTAGTGACCCAACCTGCGGCATTGCGTTCGTGGCAAGTAACATAACCGGCTGCATCTTGAGAAGCGATAATGTAACCATCTTTGTCGTAAAAAGTTCTTTCACAGCGATCCTGCTTAGGATCAATTTGGCGATTTAAGCTGCCACCATTTTTTAATGTATTTAGCTCATCTGTTGATAATGCTTTTGCGTAGTGGATTTCACCAATTTTTTGACCTGTAGTATCGCGACGATATTCAATTACAAAATTTTCAGCGTCAACATGATAGCGAAGCTTTTGCTTTGGGTTTTTGTTTTTATAAAAAAACTTATAGTCGGTGCGATTGTCGGCTGATTTTTCCACTGGCTCCAGCAAGCCCAATAACTTTTGCAAGGTAGGCACACTACCCCACTTTGACTTTAAATCAGCAGGGTTTATTCGATTGGCATAGCGAGTATTGGCCTGGTAATTATTTTTTTCATCAATGTGATGATAAATAACATCGCCCTTAGGGCTAACCATAAATACTTTTTGATGTTTGTGGTTGTAAAATTGATATTTAATTTGACCATCAGGCTGCGTAATCACAACTGGTTGTTGG
>CAYXLV010000468.1:0-1570 GCA_964465995.1 uncultured Coxiellaceae bacterium
ATATTATGCAGCTTATAAAAATAAAGAATATTTTAGCGGTATTGGACTAGCCGTTGCAGTTGGCGACCAACCCATTAAAAGTTTTTATATTGGCACAACGAGTCGCAACAATAAAAAGCCCATTAATAACGAATCACTTTTTCAGATAGGCAGCATTACCAAATCATTTACTGCGGTTAGAATCGTGCAGCTTGCCGCAGCAGGAAAATTACGACTCACTGATAAAGTCAAACAATATCTGCCACAGTACGATAAATGGGGAGATATTACCATTGCACAACTCCTTAACATGTCAAACGGGTTACCCAATTATTCTGACGCACCAGCTTGGAACTATAAAGAATCATTAGACCCAAGATTTGCTTGGTCGCTTAGTAAATTAATTGATTTTGTTTACCCCAAACCTTTTCTCAATCCACCTTTGAGAAAAGGCTATTTTTATAACAATACGGGTTACATACTCGCCGAAATGATCGCCAACAAAGTATCTAAGCAAAACTTTGAGCACACTATTAATCACTTTATTATTCAACCGCTGCAACTACAGCATACTTTTTATCAAATCAAACAACCGAACCAAACAGTGATTCATCATCTTGTCAGTGGTTATGCTTACAATCAATATGCTAACCCTGAAGTCTTAGGCGAAGACATGCGTGATAACGATTTATCCTGGGCCGCTGCTGCTGGTGCAATGATTGCCAATGCGCCAGACATTGTGCGTTGGGTTAGACATTTATTTATTGATCATAAAATCATTAATCAACAACAACGTGCCTTGCTTGAATCCATGGTTTCAGTAGAGACTGGAAAACCCATTCAGCAAACTACAGCCAATGATCCAAAAGGTTTTGGTTTAGGGGTTATTCAAGCCACCAATCCAAATATTGGTACGTATTGGTATTACGAAGGTGAAACACTCGGCTATAGAGCACTTTATATGTATGTGCCTAAAACTCACATTATTATCGCGGCAACCGTCAACAGCGCAACCAACAGTCAAAATGATCACCTACCTTTACTCCTACAAGCGGTTTATAAACAACTTGTCGACGCAAGGTAGGCTGCATTTTTTTAATTTATGGTTTTACTGCACTAGCAGTGCTTGCAATACGCTGAAAATTGCGATCACTGGCTTTCGCAAGGATCATATAACGCGGTTCAGCCATTGGGCGAAAGCTTCGATTAGCAGTTCGGTAATCAATCGTAAATGCCATTCGGTAACCTGCCTGCTGCGCGGCTTTTTCTAGTGATGGATTGTAAATGCCATACGGCCAAGCGAGTAGCAAAACTGGCTTATGCATTTTTTCTTCTAATATTGTTCTTGCCTTACCAAGCTCACGCGTGACCAATTGATGATATTTTTTCGCAGAAAGCTTACGCTTTAGTACTTTAAAATTTGCATGAGAATACGTGTGACTCTCTATATCGAACAAACCTGTTTTTTGCAGCGTGGCTAATTGCGCCCACGTTAAGTGATTTTTGCCCGCGGAGATGGCAGATGGAAAAATAAATAAAGTCACAGGTATTTGATATTTTTTTGCAATAGGCAGCAAGTAGGTATACATGG
>CAYXLV010000469.1:0-1569 GCA_964465995.1 uncultured Coxiellaceae bacterium
GAGTTTGGCATAATAAACCTCCTTTTGCGGTTGCAAGGAAGTATACAATTCCAGTTTGTCTCAACAATTAGTAGAATTACTTACGCAAAATTACTGATATTTCTGCTTGATAATGCTTGCTTAAAAAAGAAAAAAACTTTTTATTGTTTTTAAATTTTCACTTGATATTATTGGCGCTATTTAGGCAGGAGTAAATATTTTGGATTGTAAAGTAACTAGTAATCAGATGGGGTTTATGCTGCCACTTTTTACCTGGGTCAGTCATTCATTTTTAAGGTACCTTGAAGTTAGTAATAATATGCATGCGTTAATTGTTGCTGCGGGGTGGGGGAAGATGGTCGATGAGGCGTTGGCAGTAAATAATACGGTGAATGTTTCTGTAAATGATTTGGCCGGTGAGCATTTAAATTATATTAAGTCATCGATCAAAGTTACTGATGAAAAAAGACTGCATTATTATCCTGGAGATATTTTGACATGTGAGTTGCCACCCCGCCTTTATGATGCAGTGTTGGTTCGTAATTTATTGCATTTTTTTGATGGGCTGCAAATTGGTCGGTTATTTACTTTGCTGAGTCGATCTTTGAAGGTGGGTGGCCGTATTTATGTGGTAAGTTGTTCGCCTTATATAAATTTATTATATGCAACAAAAGCTCTAGATATAATAGACAAAAAAAAACGTCTGAGCTTGGATTGGCCGGGCTATATTCCGCACTTTAAAAAAATGGCTGCACCGCATTATCCACAAATTGCAAATCAATTGCCGAATCAGTTGCATGTCCTTTATGTTGATGAATTAAAGAAGCAGCTCGAGAAAAGCGGTTTTTCTGTAAGACGAATTGAATATCATCCTGCACCAAATGCCAATGATTCTACATATCAAGCGAATAAAAAGATGGTAGTATTTGATGGTAGGGAATATGTATGCGCAGAAGCAGAGTTGCAGTGGTGTCATTAGCAAACTATTCAAGTAGCCCATATTTACCAATGAGATAACACAAATTTGAGTAGCTTAAGTGTGGGCCAAGCTTAAATTTTACTTTGTCACGATAAACTTCCACCGTGCGTCGAGAAATTTGTAATATGTCTGCTGTTTCAGCGGCTGTTTTTCCTTGTATCATCCAGTATAAAGTTTCATGCTCACGTTCTGTGAGGTCCTTAATATTATTGCGAAGCATATGTTCTTCGGGGGAGACCTTTTCAAGAAATATATCGCGGCTATCTTGGTTGATCAGTTGAAAGTCAGGATGTTTAAGATGAAATTTTTCGCCTCTAATTGCTGATATGTTGGTATTTAGTTTGGTAATGTCCTTAATAATAGGCTCGCATGCTTTTTTAAAATATTTTATGAACCTTTGTAGTAGGTCAAGTTGGCTGATTGAGGTGTGTAGCATGGTTTCTCTTTTTGGTGACATTGAGAAAACAAAAACTTCAACATATTTTTGCTGTTTGGTGGTGAAAACGATGCTATCACTAATGTCAAACTTTGCAGATGCTTGTTGATAAATCTCAGATAGGCCGGAGTCTAGGCGGTGAATATTTTTATTGATTACTTGCACTAAGGTGCCT
>CAYXLV010000470.1:0-1562 GCA_964465995.1 uncultured Coxiellaceae bacterium
GAGTTTTTGACTGAAACAATCCAACACTTGGCAGCGAGTTGTTGTTTTGCTCTTGGACAGCCTGCCTCGTTTCTTGCTTAGCCTGCTCTTTTAAAATCCCAGTGAACCTCTCCATTATTAGGTCATCTTTATTAGGAGCACCCGTTGCGAGCAGCACTGTTTTAACCAAATCAATGATGTTTGAATCCCGTATTTCATTTAGATCGCAATGGTCAGGCAACGCAGAGTCAAAGATTTCCCTAATGGTAGAAACCAATAGATAACGAGTACGAGAATGCACAGGTATATCATTTCTAAAGCGCTCAAGCCTCCTAGATAAATATTTGGCTATCTCAGGGAAACCTTTATACGCCAAATAAATCTGCTTAAACAGCAGCACCCCACCGTTTATTGCTTGATGCTCGGAAAAACGATCATCAAAAATATGACGCAAGCACTGCATTAGTGCATTAAAACTACCGTCATCTTTAATATTCATTAATAGTTTGAAGGTTCTATTAATGCTTTCCGAACTGGTTTTAACTATAATTTTGCGAAGTGTTGATGGAGAGTCTTTTAGTAATGAAATTAAATTGTCAGCACCCTTAGGAGCCACTTCAAGCAGCTCAAACTCTGAGTCCTTTAAACTAGCAAATAGCTTCTCGAGCAGATCTATTTGCTTAGCTTGTGCCAGCATAATAGGAATAGTTGTCATAATGTTGGGATAATGTATCACACACCCGACATTGAGATTAACGCAAGTAGTAGACGATCGACCCATTAGATTGGTCAATATATCAAACCGCTTAAAATGCACTAGCTTTGCAGCAATGGTCTCTAGATAAGGCCAGTTTGCTTTCGCCACCACCCCATTAAGATCAACTTCATTACCCTTATTTACATAATTCAGTAACAGGCTAATAGTTTCTGCTTTTCTACAAAACATAACAGGCAGGGTTTCATACTCTTTTATACCGAAATTCCAGGAAGATTTATCAACAAGGCTGCGTTTCTCATTATCAATATAATCAATATAACTCATGCTAGAAGGTATTAACTCTAACATCTCGGGGGAGCACACAAATATAAATGGGCTTCGACCAAATGCGTCTTTCTCGAACTCGTTTTTTTGATTATTTTTCAATACTTCTTGAACCGCAGCTACATCATCAAACGCAACCTGTATCTGTAGCTTTGTATGGCCAAATTTTGAATAACGGTTGTTTTCCAACAACCAGTAATACACACCGCTCTCTCGGTAAGTTTTTAACGATGGCCGATTATCGAGAAACTGGTGAATCATACAATACGCATTCCTTATAAGCGTATTGCCATCAGTTTCATCAAAAAGCAACTTAAATATCTCAAACTGCTTACAGCGAAATGCATGGATAAATGGGTAAGCAGCAAAACCGTAGCTATCATGCACCGTATCATTTATATTTACCTCATCTTTTAGACATTGCTTAACCATATTTATATCACCAGCAACTATGGCACCCACAAGATCGTTAATTGTTTTTTTTGGCATTAGTAATCTCTCTATTAGTCAATAAAGCAAACTGAACTATTAAGCTTTGACG
>CAYXLV010000471.1:0-1559 GCA_964465995.1 uncultured Coxiellaceae bacterium
GGATGTAATTGTAAACGATTTCTGTCAAATTGAATGATGTCCTTGATGCTGGTGAGATTAAGAAGCGTATTGTAGGCAAACAAAAAAAACCAGTGAATGTCGGCTGATATGGTTATGATGCTTGTAGTGGGTTTTTCTGGCTGTATATTGACTGCAAATAGTTCTCTCCAAAATAGTCCATCATTGAGTAGTTCGTTAAAAAAACCATTCTGTTCTGCTTCTAATAAAATTTGAAAATACGGCAGGTTATAAAGAAAATATTTTTTCAAAAAATAGTTTTTATCCATGGTTTCTATCTGCTGGCGTGGATAATAGAAATTTACTTGAGGCGTTACTTTCCTTGTGAACAGGTCTTGTAGGTCTTGGTCTTGTAAGTCGTTTGCATAGTCTGCAGCGGTTTTATGATTATTGTCCTTTATGGTTGTTTTAGCTCCTATAGCAAGCAGATAATGAACCATCTCATAATCACGTTTGTTTACCGCAAAATGTAATGGAGTTTGCATTTGATATTTTGCTTCTTGATGATTAATGGCTGAGTTGTTTTGTGTGATAAGTAGCTTGGCTATTTTGACACAGCCTGTCCAGAGTGCCTCGTGTAATGGGGTTCGCCCTGTCAGGGAAACTTTGTTGTGGTTGGCGCCTCTTCGCAATAGCGCTTTCGCTAACACATAATTGTTACGCCCAGCTGCACAATGTAAAGGTGTCATTCCTCCAAGTAAGTCGGTGATGTTAACATCCACTTCGTCGAAGGTAGATAAAATGGTTAGCGCTGCTTGCGTGTTTGATTCATAAGCTGCACAAAACAGCGGCGTTTTGCCGTCGAAGGTACGCTCATTTATTTGCTGACCTGATATTATTTTTAGATCAAATAATGCTTTTAGTATGTGCTCATGGCCTTCATGCGCTGCAAAATGACTGATTTGATAGCCGTTTTCGTTTTTCCAGTTGGTCTTTGCGCCGGCTATTGCCAACGCTTTAAGGATATCTAATCGGCCAAGTTTTGCCGCAAGGACAATGGGGGGTAAGCTTTGGTACTGAAAGTTTGGGTCAGCGTTATTTGCTAATAAAAATCTGACTGTATTAATATCGTTATTGAAAATGGCAAGCGATAGCGGTGTTAGATGGCCTTGATCTGTCTCCATGACACATTTTCTAGTAACAACATCGGGAGCTTTTTGTGCTAACAATTTAATTAAGTCTTCGTTGCCATATTGGCAAGCCATGCAAAACGCTCCATTGAAATCATCGGTAGTGAGTGAGTGCTGCTGCAAAAAAGTGTCTAGGTGCTCGGGTTGATTAGTCATGATTATCCAAAACAGTTGCTTTTCTTCAGGTACATTAGATATGGTGGTGAAGAAAAGATTCAGTACGGTTTGATTTTTCCATAAGCATGCAACCATCACCGGATCAAGTAAGTGCCTCGCATAAGAGCTGTTTAAATCTTCAAAGCTTGGCTTAAATGTATCTAAGTAAGTGTCAATTTTATCACGCTTATTAAGAATAATATTTTCTAAAAATTCCAGGTGTGGTTTGTAGTCAGGTGGTATGTCGTTTTTAAT
>CAYXLV010000472.1:0-1555 GCA_964465995.1 uncultured Coxiellaceae bacterium
TTTGAAATGTATCGACACAAAAAGGGTGTCGTGTCTATTTTGTCGACATGAAGTTAATAAAAAATAATAGAAAATATTATGAAGCTTGAAGCAGCGTTTGTCATTTCAGTTTTGATTCGAGACTACAACTAATTCATGTGATGGGTTATCAGGCGCAGATTGTGTGGCTGTTACTGCTGAATCAGTGGCAGTTTTAAAAAATTTGTATCCAGCACTACTACGAATGCTTAATAGATGAAAGCTAAAAAAATTGAACATTCCAAAGCTATTTGCTATCTTAATACAGCAGAATTGGTCGGTAATTAAACCGATAATTTCCCTTGGTAATGAAACTAATTAATATGAATCAAATATCTAAAAACACAGAAAATAAAACCAATAAAGCTTGGCTTCTAATTTTATTAACTCCTTTTTTCTTTTATATCACCCATGCTCTTGCATTTTTTATTCATGAGTATTCTCATTCATTCATCGCTTGGCTTTTTGGTTTTAAAAGCAATCCCCTTATTCTAAATTTTGGCGATACCAGCTGGGGGAACATACTATTTTTTATAAAAATGGATGAAAATGTTAATTATCAAGCATTTTATGCTGTACACCCATGGAAGGCGTCTTTTATTGCCTTTGCCGGAATGGGAGTTGGTAACGCAGTATTGTTTCTGTTTTCAATCATTGCTTTATTATCTAAAAAATTACACAGCCGAGTTTACTACTATTTTTTCCTCTGGCTTGCTGTGATGAATTTAGGAAATTTCAATGATTATGTTCCTGGGCGCACATTTTCTTCACATGGTGATATTGGATATATAACAACATTTTTGGATATTTCACCATGGTGGATAATGATTGTATTTGGTTATCCTATTTGCTATTGCTTCTGGTTTTTCTTTAGTAAAATTTTGCCGCTCACCTATAAGAAGCTAATGCTTAATTTTCTGCAGCAGGTTATCTTATTACTAATGATCACTCTCACTTTGTTTGCTTTATTCGGTGCTGTTGGCTATAGCGAGTATGGGAGCAAATCTCATTTTATTGCTTTACTTTCAATTTATATCGTGCCAATAGTCATTATTGCTTGTTGGCCTGCACGCAGATGGGTGAGTAATTCATAGTCTAGAATGTGCCTCGAAATTCTCAATTGCAAATTACGTTCTGGTTTACTCTAATACCTTTGCCGCTTCACGCTGTTTAAGCCGCTTTTTAATAACGACTCCATAATCTTTAGGCGGCTGGCTTCCTTTTGGCTTATTGTGATGCAACCCTTTCCTATGCTTATGCTCCTTTCTGCTAAAAAGGGACATTTTAACTTTGGACAAAGGGGACATTACTACTTTGGATTAACAATTTTGGCATCGAGTTTGCTTTGCATGATTTGCGGCGTACCTTTATTACTGTAGTGGAATCGCTCGATATCCCAGCTTATGCACTAAAACGCTTGTTGAATCACGGTGAGATATTTTAAATGAGACGCCAGCTAGACCGCCCTAAGCTTGGGCTTCTTTAGAATCATAGAGTTAAGCAAGCAATTGGGACAATTAGCAGGGGCGTCCTAGCT
>CAYXLV010000473.1:0-1553 GCA_964465995.1 uncultured Coxiellaceae bacterium
TTATTAAGTAAATTAATTTCAGTATAAGCACTAGTGTTTTGACTAGACTTATGGTGGCTTTTTTTGGGTCCAGCAACACCATATCTTCGACTTCCTTTTTCTACCCAGCCACGATAATGAGTTTGATTTCCAGTGTACCAATCAAAAGTTGCCGGAATGATTTGTCGTTGGAAATCAACTCGCTGATTAGAAAGTTCTTGGTGTCGGCGATTAATATGCTCTTGATACTTCTGTTGCGTTACTGCATTTTCCATTGAGGTTTGCGTGTCTTCTACAGCCTCCGCCAGCGCAAGTGCACTATCTTTGTAATCTTTTAAAAGACCTGTAATAAGATCATCATTACGCATTTCTCCAATCGCAAAAATAAATTTATCTAGCACTCGCTGGTAATCAACCAAACCTTGCAACTCTCGCTTTGAGATCCTGTCTTTTTCCTTTGCTGCGTGAGGCTGCGGATACACTTGCAAATCTAACATTAATTCTATACAACAAGCATAAAGCGTTAATAAGGGGTGCGGTAAATCATCACAAAAACTAGGCTTTTGGGAAACTAATGCATTATTATTGTTATCGGACTGATGAACTTTTGAGCCAAACCATTCAGTGTGATTGAACTGATGATAAAGCGAGTTGGCCAACATAAAAAAACTTTCCGGTGAAGTTAAGCGTTCCAACTCCATCACATCACTCGCTTGATGCTTTAAAGATTTTGTTAGGCCAATATCACGCAGCGTATTGCTTGTTTCCATCACGTTATCTACTTTGCAATCGATTACTAGCCTTAATATTTTAGACAGTCGATCAAAATCCTGATTAAGCGGTTGATATTGAATATATTGCTTAATATCACTGAGCTGCTTAATTGCTTTAGCAAGCCCATCATTTTGGATAGCAAATTCATGATGCATGCTAACATAAATTAAATTAAGCCCATCTAGTATACTACCTTGTGTGGTCGCTAACTCACTAAACTGAACCATAACTGCAAAGTGATTATCTCCCAGTATTTTAAATGTTTCATTGAAAAGCTCATGCATATCTTTACGCATATCATTTATAAGATCAGCAAGTCCTCTAATGGCTTTTAAAATTACTTCATGTGGCGATGGCCCTGATTTTTTCTTACCAAAAACAGACACTATATTGATAATACAACCTGCGATATTTGCAGCTGCCATCAATGGATTAATTCCGGCAAGCACACCAGCGCCCATCAGGCCTGCAATATTAGAACCCACTTCTAATGTAGCCGTGCCAATAGTTTCCACCTGGGTTGCAAGCCTGTGATGCCCAAACAAAGATAATATGCGTGCCGTACCTTTGACAGCATATTGGCTAGTTTTGATTTTTTTTGCAAAATTGTGGCGCTTTTCAAGAACCAACGCCTTTTTTTCTTGCAATTCTTGATTTTTTTTCTCTATAAGTATACCAACGTCTTTACCATTTTTGCCTTGTAAGATTAGAGCCTGAAGTTCTTTATGAGCTGTTAGCACAGACTCCTCATTCGAAAAAGCCGAAAGATCCTCCTTCATAACATTTTCAAGCATAAGCAT
>CAYXLV010000474.1:0-1527 GCA_964465995.1 uncultured Coxiellaceae bacterium
GTACACGTCCTTCATTGCGAGTGCGGCGCGCTTTGATGCCTTGCCGAATCCAGGTCTCTTCTGCGGCGAGTTTTTTATCAAACAACGCATTGGCTTTTGCCTCAGCCTCAAGGCTAGTCGCTTTGTGTCTTAAATAATCTTGATAAGTGCCGCGCCAACTGATTAGCCGCCCATTATCAATTTCAATAATATGATTAGCCACTTTTTGCATTAACTCACGATCATGCGAGACAAAAATTAGCGTTTTTTTAAATTGGATTAAAAATTTTTCTAACCATTGAATGGATTCAATGTCTAAGTGGTTGGTCGGTTCGTCGAGTAATAAAATATCAGGATCGGTCACTAAGGACTGCGCTAATAACACACGGCGCTTTAAGCCTCCTGACAATTGTTCAAAATCTGCGTCACCATCAAGGTCTAATTTAGAAATAATGGTGGCAACCAAATGCGGCTTTTGCCAATTGTCTTCACCCAGATCACCAAGCCCTTGTTCAACAATATCACTGACTTTTCCGGATAAATGCGCAGGAATGGTTTGAGTGAGTAACGCTGTTCGCAATGTGGATTGCGCATCAATGGTGCCACTATCGGGTTCAAGCTCATGATTAATCAGTTTCATCAAGGTGGATTTACCAACGCCATTGCGCCCAATAAAACACACGTGTTCTCCAGCCTCGATAGTAAAATTAACATCTTCAACCAGTGGCGGCCCGCCATGGCTAATGGAAACATTGCGAAAATTAATCAGTGGCATAAACGACTCTTGCTAGCAGTTAGACGCCTACTGTAATCGCAAAGGGGTGGTGTGATCAAGCTAGGAGAGGGTTTTAATGCTAACACCACACTCGCGTAATATTTTGAAAAGTTCAGATTTTCGATGGCAATCAAGCTTGCGTTGAATATTGCTTAGACAAAAATTAATGGTGTGATGCGAAAGATCTAAAAGTTTGCTGGTTTGTATTAGGTTATAACCTTTAGAAAAACAATAAACACATTCGGCTTCTCGCGGCGTTAGATAGATGTGTTCAAATGGCTTACCAAGATGGCATTGGTAGTGCAAAGTCGTACTAAATGTACAGTCTTCATTGCCTTGGCGTTTGGCTTCACTGTTGTTGGATAGAAATTTAAAAAGGTCCTGCCAATTATTCATTCATGCTTCCACAAATCGCTGAGTGCAAGCAAAGGTTACTGGAACTGGATAATTTGTCAATTTCGTAGTTTTGTAGGGGTTTGCTTAAAAAGTTAGTTTGTTTCTCCAGAATACTTCAATTAATTCTGGCTTAGTTGCGTTGAGCTTTTTTTTGATATTGGTGATGTGTCCCTCCGCGGTACGAAACGAAATATGCATTTTTCTAGCGATTGCTTTGGCGGTGTACCCTTTTGCAAGCAGTCCTAGGCAGTGGTATTCCCTAGCTGAAAGCCGATATTCTTCACCGGCATGTTCTAGTCGATACCATGTGATAGGTGTCGAGATTGGTTGTTGCTGTGAGTGGAGTGAGGATGGTTGGATGTGATGCAAATATGTAG
>CAYXLV010000475.1:0-1527 GCA_964465995.1 uncultured Coxiellaceae bacterium
GGGTTTATACGGATATTTCATTTATGTTAATTGGCTGCACACTGGGTATTTTTGCTGCTGCCGCCGCTTTAATCGAAGTGTACTTGTCAGTTTTTATGATTCCCGTACTGGCGATTACCGCTATTGTTATTTTTATTTTAATTCACCATGAACGACGAAAGGCAGAAAAAAGTGCTTAATTTAATAAAACGGATTTTATTACTACTCCTAATCACCACAACGTGTTTACCAAGCTACGCCAATAACCGCCAACCCAACATTAAACAATCACTCAACCAACTGATCTACCACAATCAAAATCCCAAATATCGGCATATTAATATTGGTGTGATCGTGCAGTCGATGCAAACCGGACGTATTCTTTACCAAACACATGCGAATTATTTATACACGCCTGCCAGCGTCTTAAAATTATTCACTGCTACTGCAGCCACTTTATACCTCACTCCCGATTACCAATTTAAAACGCGCTTACTAAGCAACGGTAAAATTGAGAACCATAGCTTGCGCGGTGATTTATATGTGCAATTTAATGGCGACCCTTTTCTCACAGAAAAAAATCTCAATCAGCTACTGCATCAACTATCACGTTTAGGTATTCAAAAAATTAAAGGCCATGTCTATATTGATAACACGGCTTATAATAATGTGCCTTATCCGCCGGGCTGGTTATGGGATGATTTGAGTTATAGTTATGCGGCGCCCACCAATGCCATCATTATTAATGAAAACACTTTTTACTGTCGCTTTTATCCAGCTAAAACGCCGGGCCATCAACCACGGTTAAAAGCAGAACTACCAGCCGGTGTCGTGCACTTAGACAATCATGCGATCACCACTGCTAAATACCGCAAAAACTGCCCGCTAACTATTTATAGCAATGAACAAAATACATATACCATTGGTGGCTGCTTGCCCGCATCAGCAGGACCGCAAATGCGCTCTCTGGCTATTCGCAATATGACAACCTATGCCAAAGTGTTGTTAAAAGAATTGTTGCAACTGAATAAGATTCAATTTCGTGGATTGATCCAGCTGCGAAAAACACCAAAGCAAGCCAACTTATTAGCCGAACACCGCTCACCAAAACTCGCCAAAATTATTAATGAGATGTTAAAAGAGTCTGATAATTTAGTCACCAATGCGATCTTCAAAAAAGTAGGGCAGCGCTTTTATCATCAAACCAGCACTTGGCAAAATAGCTTGCGCGCTGAAAAACACATTTTGCAAAAACCCACTGGCATTAACTTTAAACAGAATTTAGTCAACGATGCGGCTGGCTTATCACGTTATAATTTAATCACGCCTCGTCAGCTATTAAAGTTACTGCGCTTTATTGAGCGTAATCCAACGATACGCAAACCTATTCTGGCCGCTCTACCAATCGGTGGTAACGATGGCACCTTAGAATGGCGTATGTTAAAGCTCAAAAATGGCAAGCGTATCCGCGCAAAAACCGGCTCGATGACGCGTGTGAGATCAATTGCTGGATTTATCAAGTCCAAACACAACGCAAAACATGGATTT
>CAYXLV010000476.1:0-1501 GCA_964465995.1 uncultured Coxiellaceae bacterium
GATTGTTATTAAACAGATGCATTTTTTCTAACAATGCGCGTGAATCTAATTGTAGCCTGCGCTTGTTGGTGTATGATGTGAATTTTTTGTCATGTGTTTTTTTAGATTGTTTGATGATATTTATTTTATTAATGGTTTCTTGCAGTTTACTTTGCGCGCTGCTTTCTTTGGTTTCTTTATTGATTAGCTCGGTAGCAGCTTCATTAATCAAAAAAATAAAATCGAAAAATTTAAATTCCCTAGCGCGAGTCGCCGGATTTTTATGTGACATCATTTCATAGGCTTTTTTAATGACGTCTTTTTTTTCTTTGGCAATACTCAGCTGGTCAATGAAATTATAAAAAATATCACGCCAAGCTTTTATGATGTTTGTAGGTTCAGTTAAGTCCTCTAGCTTCGTGAACTTTTTAATGAGCCCCAAGGCATCACTATAGTTTGCAATGGTAGATAAAACCCGCGAGAGAGATACATAATCTGAGTAATGATTATTAGCAGTTTCCGCAAAGGCCTCTGGTGCACAATAATGTGGAGTGCCGCATCCAATGTTTCCTGAAGATGGGTCAGTAGAAGAAAATCCATAGTCAATTACCGAAACAGAGTTTTTGTCATTTCGATAGATAAAGTTGTCCGGCTTGATATCACGGTGCACAATACCTTGCAAATGCATTTTATAAACTGCAAGACAGCTAAGTAAGATTAAATTCAGTTTTTCAATTGTTGAAAAGGAGTTTTCTACTAACGCTTTTTGCAATGTTGGACCATTATAAAGTGGCATTGGCATAAAAGCAGCGTAGGTGTTCTTTTTTTCTAATTGCTGTGTGGTTTCATTTTTTATTTCTTTTTCGGTGTGCCCATAGACAGCACCTTTGGATAAACCGGCATATGCTAAAACTTTGGCCTCATTGTAAACTGTATCTTCTAGGTCACTGATTAGTTCTTTTTTATCGGTACATTTTTTTTCATTTGGTGTAAATACCTTAATCGCAAAGAAGCCATTGCTAGACCTATAAACGCTACCAAAACCTCCCGTGCCAATCGGTTTATCAGCAGGATTATAGTCATACCTCACCCCGTCCAAAATAAGCGTATTAATACCGCGCTTATCTTGATAGATGCCATCAGGATGCATTGAAAATTTCTTTTTATTCGTGGGACCAGCTTGTCTTGCCCAAGTACTTTTTGCCATAGATCGTAGCCTCGTTTATTGATAGTAATGCTATCACGCAAATATTAAAAAACTATTAAGGAAAAAAAATTAAAACTGTCTGATTTTTAAGCAGTTCCGTAGGATAAAAGACTTAGGTGTTTCCTTTTTCAAAGATCATGATATACTCGTTGCGTTTTCGACAACTAGTAAGAGGAATAGCTATCATGGCAGCAACTGTTGAAGATCGAGTTAAGAAAATCGTAGTAGAACAACTCGGTGTTAAGGAAGAAGAAGCCGCTAACGACGCATCATTTGTTGATGATTTAGGTGCTGATTCGTTAGATACTGTTGAAT